>JBBSPC010000001.1:0-100824 GCA_038259125.1 Chroococcales cyanobacterium
AGATTTAAATAAAATAGAGCGTTGGTGGTCTGTTCTCAAAACCTGGATGAAGCAGACAATCAAAGAATTTCAGACTGTCAGAGAATGTGTTGATGCAGCTTTTGAAAAATGTCCTAACGTATATGCGTAACGCTATATATCCTGTTTTTGCACAGCCAAAAATATTTAACGATTACGTCTAAGACTGTGAATTAAACTAAACTAGCTAACTAGACTATTTACAAATGATAATTTTATGTTGCCAGAAAGTCTGCCCAATCAACAGCCTGGATTATTTGGATTAAAATATTCAAATCGAGACTTTACTCAGAAAGCAACATGGGGGAAAAATTGCTTTAACTCATCATTTCCAACTTCTCTGTGTTCTTACATTTATAGCCGTAATTTTGACAATATATATCTCAAATTAGACTCTGATCTAAAAGTCATACATTCTACTATAAATACAATAGAACTTTATGGAATCAATCCAGGATCGAATAACTTATTTTATGCTTTTGAGACCCAATTTACACCGTATCAGCAATACTTGATTGGTATTCTTCCAGGTGTTGATTTAGTTACTCAAGCGAGAGATATAGGAGTTTGTTTACAAGCTATTGAGGTAAAATTAACTGCTTTACCCGATCATGTAACTTGTGAATTATCTCAAGACTTATATGGTTGTGAAATTGTTATTCGACCAGATACAATCGTTTATCTTGCTTGCAGTCTGTTGGATACGTTTAAAAACAATTTAAATCTCCTAAAAGGGTTGATCGATAAAGATTTTGACAATATTATAGATTGGCCTGATCCTCAAACCATAATATTACACATACCTAACATAATAAATATCATAGATTCTATTGCGCTTTCAATTTTAGATAATCAAAAACCTTTATTGATGCAACCTATTTGGAAGACGGAGGGAAAATCGCCTAAACTTTCTGAATATTGTTTAGATGTTTTTGTATGGAGTAATCTTGCCTTTACTAGATTATTTATAGATTTAGCTAAAGCAGAAATAGATTTATATGGTGCAGTAAAATCAATTAAGAGGCATACTCGAACAATTATTTGGCTTTTTAAAATGATTTATGATTTTACTATCAATAACTCTTTCAATCATAAACAAATCATAGATAATCTTTCATACAACACTAAAAATGATAAAGCGTTTGCTGTTAGCGGGCGAGTTACACATATATATATGAAATCTGAAATATTAAAACAACCAAGGATTAAAAAAAGCGAAATTAAAGAAATTGTTTTAGGTGGAGGACAAAACTTGTTAAGTCCAGAGAGGCGTTTTGATGCTATCGTATATAACTCGCCTGATTTATTCGATTAAATTTTTTACTTTGTATGAAAACGGTAGATGTATTTGCTGGATGTGGAGGTTTGTCTCTTGGATTTCAAAATGCAGGTTTTAATATAATAGCTGCTTTTGACAATTGGACACCAGCAATTGATGTTTATCAGGACAATTTTAAACATCCAATTTTTAATAAAGATTTATCAAAGAAAGAGTTTTACAAAGTTATTGCTGGTTTCAATCCAGAAATGATTATAGGAGGTCCTCCATGTCAAGACTTTTCGAGCGCAGGCAAAAGAGATGAAAATCTAGGTAGAGCAGACTTGACATATTCGTTTGCAAACATTATTTCCTTTGTTAGACCTAAGTGGTTTGTTATGGAAAATGTTGAGAGAATTAAAAAAAGCAAAACTTTACCTAAAATTATAGATATATTTAAAACAAGCAAATACGGTTTAAGCTCTATAGTATTGAATGCAAGTTATTGCGGAGTACCGCAAGCAAGAAAACGTTATTTTTTAGTTGGTGAACTGAACGGAAAAGACAACACTCTAGAAGATTTTTTTCAAAGAAATCTATCTAAAAAACCTATGAGTATTTTTGATTATTTGGGAAATGATTTAGGTACTGAATATTATTACAGACATCCCAGAAGTTACAAGAGAAGGGGAGTTTTTAGTATACATGAACCTAGTCCAACAATAAGAGGAGTAAATCGTCCAATACCAAAAACTTACCAGAAACATCATGGAGATGCTTCCGATGTTAATAACAATTTACGTCCTTTAACTACGAATGAACGAAGCTATATTCAAACATTTCCCAAATCATTTAAGTTTAAGGGTAGCAAGTCAAATTTAGAGCAAATGATTGCTAATGCTGTTCCCGTCAAACTTGCTGAATATGTTGCTTGTTGTCTTGTTGAATATATTTCTAATTCTCATTTCCAGTTTTATGAGCAAGCAATTGCAATTCAATTAAAGCTTTTTGAGCATACTTGAAAGTATAGAAAAAAATTTTTTGCACATCATGTAAATTTAGTTTTTATCAATCGCTTTAATAAAACTTTATCGATTAAAAATATTTTATTTAATATTTACAGATCCAAAATCTTTAACAACTCTAAAATTACGCCATTTGTCCAACCGAAACCAATCTCATTAGAACTATAGCCAAAAAAGATTTCGTCAGAAACATTGGCAGAACAAGCACATACATCATATTTTTCTACTAGCGTCCCAGTTTTATTAAATTCTTGAACTGCCATGGTCAAAAATTTGCCAGCAATACGTTTAGCATCTTCTTCGTAACCGTAGCGCAGCAAGCCCTCGACAGCAATTAAATTTAAAGGCGCCCAACCAAAAGGGGCATCCCATTGATTTCCACTAACGTGAGTACTGGTAAGAATTCCTCCTGCTGCTTCAAACTTAGCTAAATTTTGCCAAACTCGTTGAGCCTGTTCATCAGAAGCAATACCCGTCCACAAAGGATAAAAAGTTGTAGCGTATTCGTATTGCCGACGTTTGCCAGTACGGAAATTGTAGTCAAAATAAAGTCCTGCTTCCTCATCCCACAGAAACTGGTTAATTCTCTCCTGACGTAAAGAAGCGCGATCGCGCCATTGGGCTGCTACTGCATCATAACCGAGAATTTCATTGATTTTGGCGGTATCTGATTCCATTTGAAATAGTAAAGCATTAAGACATACAGGAGCGTAATGGATAATGTCGATACTAAAAGGACCAAAACGGTTAGTGATATCAAATCCCGATTCTCGCATCGAGCGATCGCCTTGATAAAATAATTCGCTTAATTCATTCGTCTGGCGATCGTAATACAGGCTAACATCGTAATCGTCAAACTGAAAGTCGCGGTAATATTTTTTGACGCGATCGTAATGAGTCCTTCCCTCCTCATCTATTTCTGACATTACCACTTCAGGAGCAGCACCAGATCCTAGAGCTGCATAATGAGAAAGTCCCGTACTAGGATTAAGATGAGGGGGTACATTCCAATAATAATAATAACTTTCGATAGTCGCTAGCATTGACTGCAACCATTGTTGATCTTGAGTCTGTCCATAAACTTTTAAGATTGCAGGAGTAAATATTGGAGGCTGCGATCGCGTCAAAAAATAGGTACGATTAGCATTAAGAATCATCCCATAATGCTGAATTTCATAAGCAAATTGCTCGACCATATTTTTAGCAAGCTGCAATTCCCCGTCTTGCAACAGTCCTAAAATAATAAAATAACTATCCCAACCATACATTTCGTTAAAACGTCCGCCAGGGACTACGTAGGGATAAGGCAGATAAAGTAAACCATGTTCTGCGATTGATTCTACCTCAGCAGGTAATACCCGCAATTCAAGCTGTTGCCATTCTTCAGTAGTCAGAATTTGTCGTAAAGATGTTTTGATGCGATCAAGATCTTCCTGTGGTGAGACATAAACTAACCAAGATTGCTCTGATTCATGCTCGATTTTAGGATCTTTTGCTGCTACTAAAAGATCCTTTTGGGAACGAGTTAAAGTTTTCCAAGTATGTTTGATATAAGCTTTAATTTTTTCGATGTCTGTAACGTTAGGCAGTTGTTGGAGTGAGAATTGATTGGTCATCTGTGCTTAATTCTAGCTATAAATATTTAGCTTAAACTGTTCTTGACTGCTTATATCGCCAGTTTTGTTGCTTACGTTAATTCTGCTATAAAGAAAAAGCGATCGCCTGTTTAAGTAGGTAACTGACGTTACGCATTAATTGATTTTGTAAGACTTGGGGACTGGGAGAAAGATGAAAATTAAAATTTAACCCCGTCACCCCGTCACCAACTACAGCAGTTAGATTTTGTGACCCAATTATTCGGTTCTAAGTTAGTATATGAGTTATAAATCCAACGCTAAAGCTATAGAGTTCGATTCTCCTAATCCGCTTCAAGCTTATACTAAAAAACTGGCTTTTGTTTAAATTTGTAAAATGTCTCAAGCACCAGACCAATATCTAGCTCCAGAAGAGTCTGCTGATGTAGAGGCAGCACTACTTTCTGCTGCGGAAAAGTTTCTTACGCGGCTGACTATTTCTTCTCAAAGATTGCTGCAAAAAATCGCCCAAGACTATCAAGTTTCGGTTGAAGAACTAACTCATCAGCAGATTATTCAATGGTTTGAAAATGACAGTAAGATCAAGCGCGAACAAGGAAATGATGCTGGCTCTTTAAAATGGTAAATACAAGTTTATTTAATGAAGTCAAACGCTTGAATAGATTTTTGGCTTCATAGATATCCTCGTAAGCTTTACAATGGAACGTAAATTTAAATCTAAAATTCTTGCTTAGAGCAATAGTTAGTTACTATGCAAACTCTGGATAATCTTAATCTTACTAATACACCCGCCTTTGATACTACTATTCACAGACGAAAAACTCGTGGTGTAAAAGTCGGTGATATTACTATCGGCGGTAACAATCCCGTAGTGGTACAGTCGATGATTAATGAAGATACATTAGACATTGATGGCTCAGTAGCAGCAATTCGTCGTCTACATGAAATTGGCTGCGAAATAGTGAGAGTAACGGTTCCTAGCATGGCTCATGCTAAAGCTCTAGCACAAATTAAACAGAAGTTAGCTCAGACATATCAAACAGTGCCTCTGGTGGCAGATGTACATCATAACGGCATGAAAATTGCTTTAGAAGTCGCCAAGCACGTTGATAAGGTGCGAATCAATCCAGGGCTATATGTATTTGAAAAGCCAAAAAGCGATCGCACTGAATATACTCCCACGGAATTTGCCGAAATTGGTAATAAAATTCGTGAAACTTTAGAACCCCTGGTAATCTCCTTACGAGAACAGGGTAAAGCAATGCGGATCGGCGTTAATCACGGTTCTTTATCCGAGAGAATGCTGTTTACCTATGGCGATACTCCTGAAGGAATGGTGGAATCAGCCCTAGAGTTTATCAAAATTTGTGAGTCTCTCAATTTTTATAATATTGTCCTTTCTCTCAAAGCTTCTCGTGTTCCCGTAATGCTAGCAGCATATCGCTTGATGGTGCAGAGAATGAATGAATTGGGTATGGAATATCCTTTACATTTAGGGGTTACCGAAGCGGGGGACGGGGAATATGGCAGAATTAAATCTACTGCGGGAATTGGCACTCTTTTGGCACAGGGCATTGGTGATACTATTCGTGTTTCCTTAACAGAATCGCCTGAAAAAGAAATACCCGTTTGCTACAGCATTTTGCAGGCTTTGGGACTGCGGAAAACCATGGTGGAATACGTAGCCTGCCCTTCTTGCGGTCGTACTTTATTTAATCTTGAAGAAGTTTTACATAAAGTGCGTGAGGCAACCAAACACCTTACAGGGTTGGATATCGCCGTTATGGGCTGTATTGTCAATGGTCCAGGAGAAATGGCTGATGCGGACTATGGATATGTGGGCAAGCAACCAGGATATATTTCTCTTTATCGTGGTCGAGAAGAAATCAAAAAAGTACCTGAAGATCGGGGAGTTAGAGAATTAATTAATTTAATCAAGTCTGATGATCGTTGGGTAGAACCAGAATAAAGGGATGAAGGATAAGGAGTAAGGAAAGTTTTGTTTTTAGAACTTCTGAGATCACAGCCATTTCATAGGTAGGGCTTGCATACTAGAGCTAGACAATCGGGGCAGGATAAATTTATTTATCTGTTAACTATTTATGATGACTTTAGCTTTAGTATGTGTCTTGGCTTTTAGTGGAGGAGGGTTTTTTGGTAGAAATCTTGCTGCTGCTGGTATCACTTCCGACAATGCTTTAAAAAACTATCAAAAGCCTTTGGTGTGGATGTTAATGGCGATCGCACCTTTATTAGGTTTATTAATTGTCTTAGATAAGTTTAATCTTGCTCCCCTGTTACCTAAGATTTTTCCGCCCCTGCTTTTAATCTATGTGGCGGGTTATTTTAATGAGGCTCTTGTGGGCTTGGGCTGTTTCTTTTTAGGTTTATTGTTGCTCTTAGAACTCTCTGGAAAACGTTCGAGGCAACAGATAGCTCAATTATTAGTTGCTTTGGGCGCGATCGCTTTTGCCCTTAGCATTCTGCTCTTTTTTCTTCAGCCTGTTCAAGCTTTAGTTGCTCAACCCAAAATTATTGACAATGTTGTCCTGCAAACAACTCCTTATACTTGCGCCCCTTCTACTATTGCTACTTTAGCTCGCTACACTAAAAAACACCCCAACGTAACAGAGCAAGAGGTGACAAAGCTAACTAATACAAATCGTTTTGGCACTACGACTCTATCTGAAATTAAAGCGATGGCAAAGCTGGATTTAAATCCTCAGTATCGTCATAACTTGACCATTGATGACCTAATTGCTGCAAATAAACCTGCTTTGATGCACGTAAAAGAAAAGAGCAAAACAGGTAAAGGCGTTAGATTTTCTCATGCCGTCGCGCTCTTATCTATCAACCCAGAGCGAAAGTTGATTTTGATTGGTAATCCCCTAGAAGGTATGCAAATCAAAACCTTTGACGATCTTGATGAATATTGGTTTGGTGAAGCTATATTGGTTTATTAATTCAATTTTTGAGATTATTAATTACTAAATTCAAATGCGATCGCTCGTGAGTCGCCATTAAAGACAGACGGATACGGCTAGTTGGTACGGTGGGAGGACGAATAGCAGGGGCAAAGATACCTGCATCTAGAAGCTGTTGAGCTTTATCTAATGCTGCTGCTGGGGTGTTAAGAGCGATACAGAGAATAGGCGACTCTGAAGGTAGAAGCTCCAAACCTGATAGCTGCTGCTTTAAGTAGTTGATGTTTTGCCAAAGTTGCTTGCGTCGATTTGGTTCTTGTTTAACTATTTTAATGGCTGCGATCGCTGCTGCGGTATCGGCAGGAGATAAGGCAGTAGTGTAAATCCAGCTTGCTGCACGATTACATAAAAAGTCAATTAAAACCGCACTTCCCGCCACGTATCCCCCTAGACTGCCTAAAGCTTTACTCAGGGTACCGATTTGAATTAATTCTTTGCCCGTACAGTTAAAATGTTCTACGCAGCCAGCACCACTATTGCCCAAAACTCCTGTGCCGTGAGCTTCATCTACTAACAGCATACACTCAAATTCAGTGGCGATCGCCATCAACTCAGGCAAGGGACATAAATCCCCATCCATACTAAATACAGCATCAGTGGTAATTAGACAGCGACGATATAAGCTGCGGTTGGTTTCTAGCTTTTGGCGCAAGTCAACAACATCGTTATGCTGATAATCAATTGCCGTTGCACCACTTAAAATTGCTCCTTTTTTGAGGCTGGAGTGATTATACCGATCCCCTAGAATTAAATCTTTTTGTCCTACTATGGCTGCTACCGTCCCCAGATTAGCTAAATAGCCAGAACTAAAGACTAAAGCAGCTTCTGTTTGCTTCAGGGAGGCGATCGCAATTTCTAATTCTTGATGTAATTCTTTGTGACCACTGAGTAATCTAGAACCCGTACTGCCTGTTCCATAAGCTTGAGTGGCATCCACAGCAACCTGAATCAGTCTAGAGTCTCCTGCTAAACCCAAGTAATCGTTACTGGCAAAATTAACTACAGGCTTACCTGATAATTCTACTATCGCCCCTGGTCGTCGGGCGATCGCCTTAACCGAACGATACCAATTTGCCCGATGAATAGTAGTTAAAGATTTATTTAGCCAAGTATAGGGATTTGTCAAAATATTCTCGATATCAAGAAGCGATGCCGCGCGATCTTATCGGTTTTCCGCATAAGAAAGGACAGGTCAGCAAAGAGCAACTGCATTAAAAAGCGATAAACCTACCCTTATTTTGGCAGATTTATCGCTCAAAAAACCGTGTTCCAATGTTTATTTGTAACGAGACTCAACGGTAGCAGTGGCTAATGGTTTACCGATAAATAATAAAGCAAATAGAGCCAAAATATGAATTGACCAATGGGCAATCACCAAGCCCCAAATTAGACAAGTTATTGTCATCCCTACTCCTAGGAGAGCAAAAATATCATTATCAGTGCGGAGATAAATAACGATACTAACTACAGCGGTAATAAACAATAAAAGAAGAAACATAGTTATCACACAAGTTAGGTTGAACACCAATCTGTTGATTAAACAGATGAAAATAATTACTGAGGGGATTGATCAAAGTCCAGACTGTAATTAGTGAGTTTTAAATAAACTTTACTTATTAATCCAATAAAGATTATTTATCTTTCACTCTTTCAATTTAGCGTATGATCCCCGTTTAATTTTGTGAATTATGAGTCAACTACGAATATTGTTAAACATCTTAATATAACTTTTCTTTTATTATTTTTACAGGGTATTTGGTACTATTCAGCTTTCATTTAGCGATCCTACTTGCCAACTACAATTTGCTGGTTTCTTTGATACTCCAAAAAATCTAAGAGCCAATCTTTGAGATGGCGAGTTGCTCGACAATCATCTTCGTTGTAGCTTAAGATTAATTCTAGCCAAACTCGATCTTGAGTGCTTAACCACCGATCATACCAGCAGACTGATTGATCCCCACTGCCCTGAGTTTCTCGCCAATAAAAACCAATCCAGTTAGCTAGGGCTTTTAAGGAATAACTTTCTACAGGTAAAATTACCGTTTTGGTCACCCAAAAATGAAGATCGACTAAGCGAGATAATAATTCTTTGGTTTTAGCTTTGGGCGTATCGTAAAGCCTAGCTAGACGCTTGATTGTATCTGCTTCATATTCAGAATAATGAAAAATAGGTGCATCAGGATACAAAGATATAAAGTTTAAAAACTGCTGCCATATTTTCTCTTCATCGGCTGGATCTTCGGCTACAAAAGCATAAAATTTATCGGTGTTGGTAGTTCGATCTACTAGCAGAACTCCTAATAAATAGTCAATTTGTCGTTCTGGTTCAGCTTCAATATCAAAATATAGCTCGATCTCCCCGCTAGGAACAGGTTGAGTATTAAGCAGATCAAAACTAGATTTTACCGAAGCGCGATCGCTTTGCAAAGAAGTAATCTGCTGTTTTATTTGTTGTGCCACACTAGTATTGAGAGCTTCTGCCAAAGTTATTTCTGAAACATTCATCAAAGACTCAACGCTGTCAACTCCTATCGACCGCATATACTCATAGCGTTTAGGAGTTACTCCAGGTACTAAAGACAAATGATTGGTTGACTTTGCCACTTCATAGCAATAGCCATACCAGCTACAGAGGCTACATTTTTGACGGGAAATAAACACTTCAGGCTTTTGTTTTTGAGCTAACATCATCAAGCAGTCAGCTACCTCGTGCTGCATTTTAATCAGCCAATGATCGAGGTTGATATAGTAATCGTTATGGTCTTTTAAAATTAACTGTGAGTAAGCAGGAATTGTTGACTGAATAATGCCTAAGATTTGAGCGTGAAAGGCACTAATTAACTTATATTCTGGTTTAGCTCGACGACCAAGCTTAATATTAACTGGTATATATTCCCAGTTGCCAAATTTAGATTTTCCTGGCTGTTTAATTAATAAACTTGGGTTAGCCAGAAAAATAGTTGCTGCTAAGAAGTCTTGCTGCTCATCTGCAATTTTGCTAAATAAAGAATTGTCTCCTAAAGCAGTTTGCCACTGAGCAAAAGTCAAGTTCAAACTTCCTTGAGCAATACATTCTACTCCCTGTGCCATTAAAGCAAGAGTTTGTTGACCATTTAACTGCCAATCAATTCTTGATGCCTCTGGCTTATAGTAGTCAAGATATCTCTCTTTGATGACGTTGGCAATGTGAGTATAATTTTCTCGTTTTAACTTCTGCAAAAAATCTTTCTCTGGATCTTTTTCTTGCCGATTTCCGTATATTTCTAGATAGGTACGGCGATTGCAGCGTTTATAGTTTAGTAAAAGATGATCGGTGATTAACATTATTTAGGAAGAAAGCAAGATAAAGAGGGAACGAGAAAAAATAGCCTGCTTTCTATCGGCAAAATAGCCTTACTTCCCCCAAAAATAAAAATGTGTCCTTGAAACTTAACTGATAAATATCGATATACTAACAATGGTTTGCTAAAGTGGTTCGCTAGATTGCAAAATTCATTTATGACTACTATATTATCGCCAACCGAGCTTAATGAACATCGCCGACAGTTCCCTGGATTAATTAATAAGACCTATTTTAACTTTGGTGGTCAAGGTACAATGCCCCAGGCTGCATTTGAAGCAATTATTGATACCCATCAATATATTCAGCAAGTAGGACCATTTTCGGGACAAATCAATGGCTGGCTGACCAAAAAAGTCAATTCCTTACGAAAAATAATTGCCGACGAATTAGGCGCACCTACCCAAACAATTAGCATCACAGAGAACGTAACGGCAGGATGTAATATTGCCCTGTGGGGTATTGATTGGCAAAAAGATAATCAGCCTGATGGCACTACTCCTCTGCGCATTCTTATGACAGACTGCGAACATCCAGGCATTATTGCCACGGTAGAGGAAATTTCTCGACGCTTTGGGGTAGAGGTTGCTATTTGTCCGATTATGGATACTTTGAATGATGGCGATCCTGTTGAGGTAATTCGCGCTAATCTAACCTCTAATACGCGCCTTGTAGTTTTAAGTCATCTGCTTTGGAACACAGGACAGGTGTTACCCCTCAAAGAAATTGTTCAAGTATGTCATGATTTTCCTGCACAACAGACAATTAGGGTGATGGTAGATGCAGCCCAATCTGTAGGTTCGCTAGTGCTAGATTTACCCGATTTGGAAGTGGATTTCTATGCTTTTACGGGACATAAATGGTGGTGTGGTCCTGCGGGAGTTGGTGGACTATATATTAGTGAAGCAGCATTTGGGGAATTAAACCCTACCTTTATTGGTTGGCGAGGATTGGAGATGGATGCACAGGGAAAGCCTGTTGCCTGGAAACAAAATGGGTCAAAGTTTGAAGTGGCTACCTCTGCTTATCCTGAATATGAAGGCTTAAAAAGTGCGATCGCAACTCATCAAGAATGGGGTACAGCCAAACAACGCTATCAGAAAATTTGTGAACTTAGTAAATATCTTTGGGAGCAATTACAGCAGATAGAACAGATTAGCTGTCTTAAACATACTCCCCCCGAAGCAGGATTGGTTTCTTTTCAGGTAAAAGGAATCGAACACAAAAACTTGGTAGATACTCTAGAAAAGCAAGGATTTTTACTCAGAACTATTGCCGACCCTGACTGTATCCGAGCCTGCGTTCATTATCTGACCTTATCTGAAGAAGTAGATAGCTTAATTAGTATGCTTAAAAGTCATCTACAATCTTTAGTTAGATAAATTTTAATTGCAGGTATTGCCATATTCTTTTTTAAATCATAAAATGTTAAAATTCATATTGAGATAAAGATCGGCAATCCAGTTTGTATTCAGTATTGATAGGTTTTTCCATATAGTATTGATTTGGTTTTTTTCCGAAATTTTAGCTCTCTACATCTAATGTGCATTCAGGAGACACTCAGTTCATGTCAATTTACGTCGGTAATCTCAACTATGAGGTTAGCCCAGAAGATTTAAGCGAAGTATTCGCAGAGTACGGCAAGGTCAAAAGAGTTCATCTTCCTACTGACCGTGAAACTGGTCGCAAACGCGGTTTCGGCTTTGTAGAAATGGAAACAGAAGCAGAAGAAGATAAAGCTATTGAGACTCTAGACGGAGCAGAATGGATGGGTCGTGAGATTAAGGTCAATAAGGCAAGACCTCGCGAAAATCGAAGTTCTTTTAGTGGTAGTGGTAATCGCGATCGCTTTTAAGCTCCAAAGTTAAATTGAATTACGCTTTTGCAGAGCAGCTAGATATTATACTAGAGACTCCCAGAAGCGTTTTATTGTGTAATCAGGAATCCTACCATAAATGGCTAAACGTCGTAACGCGAAAAAAGAAAAAGCTGCTCGAAATAAAATTAACGCTCGTAAATTCCGTAAGCAAACTAGCCGTTATGGAAATCGTGGTCGAAAAAACTACAACAGCAACGATAAAAAACAAGACTCAGAAGAAAATGAATCTTCTGAGTCTGCTTCTAATCGTAATAATTAACAGACGAAAACAATTTGTTTGATAGCTCTTTAGATGAAGCTATCTTGCTTCATTCAAAGAGCTTTTTTTTGAGTAATGAAGGATAAGTATAAAGATAGATATTTATTCTTTATATGTCTCCATTCCCTCGCAGGAACAAACCAAATTGCGATCGCCATAGGCATTATTAATTCTGCCTACGGGAGTCCAATATTTATGTTCCTTTGTCCAGGGTACAGGGTAGGCTGCCTCTTCTCGACTATAGGGATGTGACCACTCACCGCAAATTAGAGATTCCGCCGTGTGGGGAGCATTTTTCAAGGGATTATTTTCTGCATCTATTGACCCATTAGCGATCGCCTCTGCCTCTTGATAGATAGCAATCATGGCATCACAATAACGATCTAGCTGCTCTTTTGATTCACTTTCAGTCGGTTCGATCATTACTGTGCCAATCACGGGCCAAGATACGGTTGGCGCATGAAAACCAAAGTCCATTAGTCTTTTGGCGACATCATCTACTTCAATATGAGCGCGTTTTTTGAGGGGACGCAAATCAATAATACATTCGTGAGCCACAAAGCCAGCTTCTCCCTTAAACAAAACTGAATAATATGGTTCAAGACGCTTTGCCATATAGTTAGCGTTGAGAATTGCCACCTTAGTTGCCTGAGTTAAGCCAGATTCTCCCATCATGGCAATATACATCCAGGAAATGGTCAAAATACTGGCACTTCCCCAAGGGGCAGCGGAAATCGCGCCAATAGGTTTGGCCTCTTTGTTGGTTTTGGGAGTAGCAGGTAGAAAAGGCACCAGATGAGACATTACGCCAATAGGCCCAACTCCAGGGCCACCACCACCATGAGGTATACAAAAGGTTTTATGTAAGTTGAGGTGACAGACATCTGCCCCAAAATCACCAGGGCGACATAAACCTACCTGAGCGTTCATGTTTGCCCCATCCATATAAACTTGTCCACCATGCTGATGAACTACCGCACAGATACTTTTTATTTCCGCCTCAAACACCCCGTGAGTTGAAGGATAAGTAACCATTAAGGCTGCTAAGTTTTCTTTGTGCTTCTCTGCTTTGGTTTGTAGGTCTTTTAGGTCAATATTGCCGTCGCGATCGCATTTTACAGCTACCACCCTCATGCCACACATTACCGCACTAGCGGGGTTTGTACCGTGTGCCGACTCAGGAATTAGACATATATGGCGATGTCCTTCGCCTCGATCTTGATGATATTTACGGATTACCTGTAGTCCTGCATATTCTCCTTGTGAGCCAGCATTAGGCTGCAAGGAAATACCTGCAAAACCTGTAATTTCAGCTAGCCACTGTTCTAATTCAGCGAATAGCTGCTGATAACCTTGGGTTTGTTCTAAAGGCGCGAAGGGATGAATATTACCAAATTCTGCCCAGGTAACAGGAATCATTTCTGCTGTGGCGTTGAGCTTCATGGTACAAGAGCCTAAAGGAATCATCGAAGTAGTTAGTGATAGATCCTTGGTTTCTAGCTGATGAAGATAGCGTAGCAGTTCGGTTTCCGAGTGATAGCGGTTAAATACTGACTCTGTTAAGTAAGGAGTCGTGCGTAACTGTTGATTGCTGATTTTTGATGGTTGATTGTTGAGTAATTCTCCACAGTCAAAAGGTAACTCTGTCCCTGCAAAGATTTGCCACAGATCAATTAAGTCTTGTTCGGTAGTGGTTTCATCAAGAGATATACCTACTGCCTTATCATCCAGCCAACGCAGGTTTATTTGCTTATCCGCAGCAATTTTAATTATATCCGCAGCGTTTCTGTCTCCTGTACTGACGCAAATAGTATCAAAGAAGCTTTCAGTTTTAATCTCATAGCCAAGCTGCTGTAATCCTGATGCTAAAGCCACTGTAAGCTGATGAACTCTTTCGGCGATCGCCTTGATTCCTGCTGCACCATGATACACTCCGTACATAGAAGCAATTACTGCCAACAAAACCTGAGCCGTACAAATGTTGCTGGTGGCTTTTTCACGGCGAATATGCTGCTCTCTGGTTTGTAGTGCTAAACGTAAGGCAGGTTTACCGTGAACGTCTTTAGAAACCCCGACAATACGTCCTGGTACTTGTCTTTGATATTTTTCTTTAGTAGCAAAATAAGCTGCATGAGGTCCCCCATAACCCAAGGGAACACCAAATCTTTGCGTACTTCCCACCGCAATATCCGCCCCAAACTCTCCAGGAGGAGTCAACAGAGTTAAGCTAAGAATATCTGCTGCTACGGTAGCTAACGCCTTAGCTTCGTGTACTTGTTCGATAAAATCGCGATAATCCTTAATCGTGCCATCAGTAGCGGGATACTGTAACAACGCGCCAAAAATTGGGGTAGAGAAATCAAACTTGGCGTAGTCGTCAATAATTAGCTTAATACCCAAAGGTAAAGCACGAGTTTTAATTACCTCTATGGTTTGAGGATGACAACCTGCATCTACAAAAAAGGCGTTGGCTTTAGTTTTACAAAGACCATAGCTCATACCCATCGCTTCTGCTGCTGCCGTACCTTCATCCAAAAGAGAAGAATTGGCAATTTCTAAACCTGTTAGATCAATAATCATGGTTTGGAAATTGAGCAACGCCTCTAATCTTCCCTGGGCAATTTCTGCCTGATAGGGAGTATAGGAAGTGTACCAGCCAGGATTTTCTAAGACATTACGCAAAATTACTGGGGGAGTAAGGCAATTATAATAACCCATCCCTAGAAAAGAGCGATATACCTGGTTATTCAAGGCGATCGCTTTTAATCTAGCTAAAGCGGCCGACTCGCTTTTGGCTGCGGGTAACTGTAATGGCTTATTAAGACGAATTGCTGCGGGTACAGTCTGATCGATTAATTGCTCTAAGCTTTTAATCCCAAGCACCTGCAACATCTGTTGAATTTGCTGCTGATTTACGCCAACGTGTCTAGTATCAAAAGAACTGGTTTTCTGGCTAGAAGGTTTATCAATACTGTCTTGCGGAAATTCTGAAGTTTGGGATTCTAAAGCAAAGTTCAAATTAACCATATCAATGAAAAATACTGTTTTTAGTAAAAAAAATAGTGGCGAAACGCCAGTTGATTGACGTAACCACTTTTATTAGCGATTTGTAATAAATATTAACAAGTATTACCTATTAAAAGAAACTAGTCTACCAAGAATTTACCCAATTATTTTGCTTTGTAAGTAAAAAAGACTAACTTTTCTAAAATCAACCAAACTAGCTTTCTCTAATCTTGCTCCATTCCTTCTACCTGAGCGCGATATTCCGCAGCAGTAAGAACATCTTCTAACTCATCATCAGGGTTATCGACTTTTACCTTAATCAACCAACCTTCTCCATAAGGATCTATCGCCAGCGTTTCTGGTGCATCAATAGCAGTCTCGTTGCGCTCGATTACCGTCCCCGAAACTGGTGGATATAGGTCTTCTACTGCTTTGACAGACTCAATCGATCCTAGAGTTTCTCCTACCTCTACAGCATCACCCACTTCTGGAAGCTCTAGAAAAACAACGTCTCCCAACTGATCGAGTGCAAAAGCACTAACTCCAATTGTGGCTACTTCACCATCAAAACGAACATATTCGTGGCTATCTAGGTATTTTAAATCTTCTGGATATTCTATCTCCATTGTTACCCTCTCAATCATGAGCAAAATCTAGTTTACAATAACATTTACTCAAATAAGCTGTAGATCATTTTAGTTTTAATCTTTTCTGCATGAGAATAAAAATAATGTCTTCGATTAGGTTGGCGATCGCTTTTGAGATTTATCATAAGCTAGAGGTAAGAATGATATATTACAGCCTAATCTTAATATTTTACTAGATTAAGTTTTTAGCGATCGCTAATTTAATGATATTTAACTGGAAACTTAAAATCAATCAATTCAATTATTTCTCTAGGATTATTACTATAAGTTAAAGTCAATAATTCGTTACTAACTATCATTAATTGCTCAAAATCGACTAACTTTTCCAAATCCTGATAATCCATCCCTTCCAAAGCTTCTTTGGCAGCACCTAATATCGCTTCAAACTGACAATTTGAAATATATTCATTCCAATCATCTTGCTTAATATAATGCGACTTTTTTCCTAATCGATTCCGTTTTCCGATTGCCAGGAGACTATTACTAAGAGAATTTTTCCAGCTTCTTGTTACCCTTTTTTCCACTTGAATCTTAATTAAATGGATTAATAAGATTACTAGAAAAGACTCTAAATTATTAATCTTATCTTGTCTTCCCATCGTTTCTAAGTCTTCTACTATGGCAAAGGCGCGATCGTATTGTTGATTCAGTAAACAGTCTTTTAACTCCAATATTTCTTCCATAGTGTACTTAAAAATGCTCTAAACCTATTGCTTCACTAATACTATCTAACCCTTGTTCATCCAATTTAGCCAATAAGCCAGACAAGACGCTATTAACCATCCAAGGTCCTTCGTAAACCCAGCCAGTATACACTTGCAGTATACTTGCCCCTGCAATAATTTTCTCCCAAGCATCATCGGCATTAAAAATTCCCCCAACGCCAATAATCGGTAAATTACCGTCTGTTTCCTGATAAATAAATCTAATTACTTCAGTAGAACGTTGCTTCACAGGTAAACCGCTAATCCCTCCTGCTTCATCTTTAATCTTCTTGCCTGTCTCTTTTAAAACATCCGTATTTAAACCATCACGGCAAATAGTGGTGTTAGTGGCGATAACACCAGAAAGATTGTAGCTAGTCGCTAAATTAAGAATATCTTTGATATCTTGCCATTCAAGATCGGGAGCTATTTTAATCAGAAGAGGTTTATGTTGTGTATTTGCTGTCTGTAAACCATCTAATATGGGTTCTAGTTGTTCCCCTGCTTGGAGTGATCGTAATCCTGGAGTGTTTGGTGAACTTACATTGATTACAAAGTAATCTGCCACATCCTGTAAATATTCAAAACTGCCTATGTAGTCTTTTGCTGCGTCTTCTAAAGAAGCAATTTTCGATTTACACAAATTGATTCCTATAGGAATCTTTCGGGGTTGTCGTTTCCAAGTTTGAGCTAGAGTATCTGCCATTACTGCTGCACCCAAATTATTTGCACCCATGCGATTAAGTGCTGCTTTATCTTCAGGGAGGCGAAACATCCGCGGACGAGGATTTCCTGACTGAGAATGTAGGGTAACTGCACCTAATTCTGCAAAACCAAAGCCCAAACTACTCCACATTCCTGCTGCTGTCCCATCTTTATCAAACCCTGCTGCCAAACCAAAAGGATTGTTAAAATCTAGTCCCCAAAGGATTTGTTGCAGACGAGTATCTTGGACACAAAAAGATTTTTCTAACTGTTTAATAACTAAACTACCCCAGACAGAATGACGATTTAATTCAAGGTTATTTAATGACTTCAGCATTTGACGATGAGCTGTCTCAGGATCGCTTTTAACAGTAGAAAGTAGTAGGGGATAAAAGGGTTTAGCGAAGTTGAGCATTATTTGTTTAAGTAATAAATTAGGTAAATTATTCCCTTGCTTTGTGAGTTTTCCTTGCTTAATTTTCTTTACTATAGCGATCGAGATTAATTATTGTCTTCACCTCTCAATAAATTTTCTATCCTTTCTAATCGTTGTTCAATGCGAATAAAACGTTGATTATTAAGACTTAAATCAGCATCTCTAATTAATCCTTCACCAGTAATTCTTTGAATGCTTACTTGATGATTTTGGGTTACCTGAGCCAACGAATTAATAGTAGTTGCTAAATTATTTACCGTTTCATTAGTTTCATTGATTCTCTGTGCAAGATTAACTTGAGCAATTTGCAGTTCTTTTTGACCTTGAAGTATAGTTGAGATAATTTGTTCTACTTCTTCCTGATTCATATTAATATCTATGTTTTAGCAATTGCTGGGATAATTTGATTATTATTTACATCTCCTAGTAAACCTATTAATTTGCATCTATACTTATTACTTACTATTTATTACTTGTTAAGTAGCGACATAATTAAACTGAAAATAGAATTCTCCTAGTCCCGCAGTCTCCTAATCTCCCAGTCAATTTATACCAAGGTTTATTGTTTCCTGCCTACTTACTTTCTTAATTGCTCCTTTAACCTATCCAACTCTTCCCTATCGCGCTTCAACTCTTGTTCCAATTCTTGTAATTGTTCGCGACGGGTTTCTATTTCAAGCGCACGGCGATTTAGCTCAAGATTTTGGGCGGTGATTTCCTGTCGCCATGATTCAACTTTACTTTGTTCTGTTTTGATAAACTGAGGATTAATCGCATTTTTAGTCAAATGCTGCTGTAAAATGCTCAAAACCCAGTCCTTAGCCTCTTGGATGCTAATTATCTGTTGCTCTCGATCTATTTCTACCAATACTAAGACTCCCGCACCCAAGGAACTTTCTTTAGTTAAAAGTAAAGTTTCAGAATTATCAACTTCCCAGACATATTCCGATTCTTGGCGAGCAAGTACCTGTAGCTGTATTTCTCCCAAATCAGGATTAATTTCAACTTGAGCTAGGTATAACATGGCTTTTAAGAGTCTTGAACATGGATGTAGTTGGTTAGCTCATTCAATGATACTTTCACTTTAGACGATCTAAACGCTCCCGTAATATTTCTGCTTGTTTTTGTGCCTCTGCTAAATCTGCTTTTGCACCTTTGATAACCTCTTCGGGTGCTTTATTAACAAAGCCAGGATTATTTAAGCGTCTAGTAAGAACTTTAATATCTTTTTCTACCTTATCTAATTTCTTCTGCAATTTAGCCTCTAGTGCAGCTACATCTACCAAACCAGTCAGAGGAATCAAAACCTGCACTGTACCTGTTACTCCTGCAATTACCTGCCCTGGATCTTCAGTCAGAGTTGAAGTAATTATAAGCTGGCCTACTTTAGCAATATCTTGGATATAAGTTTGGGCTAATCTTAGAATATTACTTTCTTGCTGGCTTTCTGTTTGTAGAATAACCTTAATTTTATCTCCAGGCTTAATTACCGACTCCGCACGTAAATTGCGAATAATGCCAATGGTATCAAAAAGTAAGTTAAAGTTTTGTTCTAATTCAGCATCAATCAAATCTTCAACTTGAGGATAAGTTTGTAGTGCTAAAGTTTGCTGACCATCAGCTTGAGTAAGAGTTTGCCAAATTTCTTCAGTGATATGAGGCATAAAGGGATGGAGAAGTTTAAGTATTCCTTCTAGTACGTAGCCCAAGGTTTGTTGTGCCACCTGACGAGATTTTGAAGTATCGTCTTGCCAAAGGCGGGTTTTAACTAATTCAATATACCAGTCACAAAAATCATTCCAGATAAACTCATATAAACCTTTAGCTGCTTCTCCTAAACCATAGACTTCAATATTAGCTTTAGTTTGTTTAACGGTTTGATAAAAACGAGACAGCAACCATTTATCTACTAACTCTAAAGATGCGGTGTCTGGCTCTCCTAATTCTTGAAGAGTTTTCCCCTTTAGATTCATCATCACAAACCGTGAAGCATTCCACAGCTTGTTAGCAAAGTTACGAGAAGCCTCTACCGAAGAAGATTCTTGTTTTTTCCTGTCATAATCAAAGCTAATATTTTGTCCCGCGCCTACAACTTTAGTAATTAGGGTGTAACGCAGGGCATCCGCACCATATTTATCGATCATTAATAGAGGATCGATACCGTTACCCTTTGACTTAGACATCTTTTGTCCATTTTCATCCAAAACCAGTCCGTGAATATAAACATCATCAAAGGGTATTTTGTCGGTAAAGTGTCCCGCCATCATGGTCATGCGTGCTACCCAGAAAAAGATGATATCGAAACCTGTAACTAGGGTACTAGTAGGATAATACTTGGCTAAGTCCGCAGTATCTTCGGGCCATCCCATAGTGGAAAAGGGCCATAATCCAGAAGAAAACCAAGTATCTAAGACATCAGGGTCTTGTTCTAATTTAATATTATCTCCATACTTTTCTTTTGCCTTAGTTTCTGCTTCCTGTTCATCAAAAGCCACAACAAAAGGCGTGTTATCTTGAATTTCGCCACCTGTTTGCGAAACCACATACCAAGCAGGAATTTGATGACCCCACCATAGCTGACGAGAGATACACCAGTCTTTAAGCTTAACTAGCCAGTCTCGATATACCTTTTTCCATCTGTCGGGGACATAGTTAGGCGAATTCTCATTGTCTAGAGAAGCTAACGCCTTACTCGACAACGGTTTAATTTTGACAAACCACTGAGTTGATAATAAAGGTTCTACTGGTACTTTACCGCGATCGCTATAGGGAACGCTATGGCGATAGTCTTCAATTTTGACTAAATTACCTAATTCATCTAGTTTCTTAACTACATTCTTACGTGCCACAAAACGATCCTGCCCCTGAAACTCTCCTGCATTCTCATTCAGACTACCATCCTTATTCATGATGTTTATCATGGGTAGGTTATGGCGTTTGCCCATCTCAAAGTCATTAGGATCGTGGGCAGGTGTTACCTTAACACATCCTGTTCCAAATTCCATGTCAACGAATTCATCACCAATAATGGGAATCTCCCGCCCAACTATCGGCAGGGTAACAGTCTTACCAATATAATCTTTATATCTTTCATCATTAGGATTAACCGCAACCCCCGTATCGCCTAACATTGTCTCAGGGCGAGTAGTTGCTACTTCTAAATAACCACTTTGATCGCTCAAAGGATAACGGAAGTGCCACAGATGCCCATCTACTTCTTGATTCTCTGCTTCTAAGTCCGATACTGCCGAAAGGGATGCAGGACACCAGTTAACTAAATAATTACCGCGATAAATCAAACCTTCTTCGTAGAGTTGAATAAAGGCTGTCTTCACTGCCTGGGACAAACCCTCATCCATGGTAAACCTTTCTCTTGTCCAGTCAGCCGAAACTCCCAGACTCTTCAATTGATTAACAATCGTCGTGCCAGACTCCTCTTTCCAAGCCCAAGCCCTTTTTAAATACTCTTCCCGTCCCAAATCCTCTCGGCTTTTACCTTCAGCTTTAATTTGCTTATCGACAATCGTACTCACCGCAATACTGGCGTGATCTGTCCCTGGCAACCACAAAGTATTGCGCCCAATCATGCGATGGTAGCGAATCAAAGTATCGATCAGCGCACTCTCAAAAGCGTGTCCCATATGCAAACTTCCCGTAACGTTAGGCGGGGGAATGACAATACAGTAGGGTTCGCCTTCAGCATTAGAATCGGCTTTAAATACTTTTTTATCCGCCCAGTATTGCTGCCATTTAGCTTCAGTTTTCTTGGGATCGTATTGAGTAGAGAGATTCGTTTGGGTTGCGGTCATGTGACTAGCAGTGGAGTTGGTTTTTCAGCAATTATTTATTGTATATTCATTGCCGTCACTCTTGCTAATTAGTTGTTTTTGCTATCTAGAGTGTAGCTGTTGAGGGATATTTTCTCATATATGCTTTAATGATGTGGCTTTCAATAAATGGCTTTATTTACACCATAAGCAGCTAAACCTCCTATTGTTTCTAAAGCAGTTAGACCCAACGCTCCAATTTCTAATGCACTTCCAGAAGCAACTATCCCCACGCCGTCAATAATACTATAGATTAATGCACCAGCCATTGCACCACCTGCAACAGGAATAAATACAAATTTATCAAAACTCTGTTTATTAGGTTGAGAATTATATGAATTTGCCCAAGAGGATAAAGCTTTATGATACATTTTTCG
The DNA here is from genome assembly GCA_038259125.1 of Chroococcales cyanobacterium. Classification (GTDB taxonomy): domain Bacteria; phylum Cyanobacteriota; class Cyanobacteriia; order Cyanobacteriales; family Xenococcaceae; genus Waterburya. Next base: position 22,061 of record JBBSPC010000001.1, read on the forward strand.
ATCATAATCTGTAATTTTCATCCATTCATTGTTCGACATAATCCGTTTAAACTTTTGCTCTCTGTCAATTTCTTGAATTTTTTCTAGTTTAGAATTAAAACACTGAACTTTACGCCATATTTCTTCTGCATTAATTATTAATTCATAGTATTTATACTCAAATAACATCGTTAAAGAGTCACCAGCAGCCTTCTGTAGAAAACTAACGCTTACTTCTTTAGATTCATTAGTTGAAGGATTGATAACTAATACTTGATTATTAGATTTTGATTCCAGCTTTAAACTTAAAGACATGAATTTTACCAAAGTTGTTAAACAGCTATTTACTAGTTTATTAATTCAAGTGTTCTGCTTTGTGCGATCTAGATCGTTTTGTTAGTGTGATCGCAATACCGAAAAGAAAGGGAGATCGCTTTATTTTATTTCAACTTAAATGCAGTCGTTAAAATTTGATTGAGTTTAAGGATTTGATTTTTACTTAATTTACCAATTTTTCTGAGTATCAACTTACGTTCTAAAGTAATAATTTTAGTTACTTTAACTTTAGAATCAGCTTTTAATCCTGTTTCTGCAAACTCTTTATCAGATTCGGCGATCGCAAATTCGTCAGAACTCAAAATTTGAACTTTTTGAGAAGATATAAAACACAATGTAATCTCATCAATACTCGAACTAACTGCTAATACTAAAGCTGGACGCAATTTAGTTTGACTAAAATCGCTAAAAGGAAACTAAACCAATACAATATCACCCTTATTTAAAGCCACTAGACAGCTTCTCCATCGTCTAAGCTATAAAGATCGGGTTCGTCATTTAAAAAGTCGAATACATTGCTAGTTTCAGCCAAACTAATAATCTCTTGTTGAGATGGATAGGGTAAATCCATGTATAATTTTTCTTCTAAAAGCGATCGCTCACACTCAGAAAGAGATTGAATAACTTGATATATGGATTCAACAAGTTGTGTATTCATATCATTGTTAAACGTTAGCTGATATATATCTAAGTGTAATTGTTTTTAATGAGATTGCACTTGCGAAACAAAGAAATGCGATCGCAATTTATAGTGGAATCCAGACAAGCCGATCTTTCCATTCTTCTGCTTCCGTTGTTTCCCAAATTAACACTACTTCTTCTGCTAATTCTCTAACTGTTGCTCTAGGCTTAAGCTAAAACAAGCCCCAGATATATTGATTCTTAGCCCAATGATCGTTCAAATGCTCTGGCATACTTTTACGATTATCCGTTAACAGTATACGTTGCGATCGCTGTAAATAAATTAATATATCTGGATCTAAAGTACCTGAATTGGGTGCGCCAGAATCTCCCACACGCAGAATGTCTATTTTAGAGTTGAGACGTAATATTGCTAGCTTGAGGCGAGGCGACAGATTCTCATCCAGCAGAAAGCATGGCTTCACTGTTTTTTGGTCTTTGCTGCATTCCGTCTAGCTTTTTCAGCCTGCACCTTTTTAGCTACAGCAGGTGGATTAGCGATAAACTTTTGATAGCTTTCTCGTCTATCTTTTTCTAGACGTTCGAGATATTCATCAATCTGCAATTTGTTGTGCAAATAGAAAGTTATTGTAGCGTGGATTTTTTCTAGATTTAAAGTAGGTAAATCGAGATTAATTTCTTCTGGGGTATAACCTTCTAAATAGTAATTAAGCACATCTTGGATACCAATACGATGTCCTTTGATACGAATATCATTAGCAGTATAAAACTCGAAATAATCTTCTAGCTTGATTGTGGAAAACATAGCAAATCTTATTAAAGCTCTAAATAATAGTTTAATTGTTTTCTGTTCAGGCGATCGCACTGTAACCGTTCATTCCCCCTAAAAAATTCCAGAGAAAATTAGGCGTTTAGGAGGAAGAAATGAACGATTACCTAGTAGTATCAGCAGCCTTAAATTTCTCTACTAGCCAAGGCGAATTAAATTCATTCCAAATTAAAGGATGGGCGCGAAAAATCAGATTATTTTGAGTTGTAAAATTAAAGAAAGCGTCAGTTTGTTGGAAATCATAATTGTTGCTGCCAAAAGGACCAACGGTAACTCCAAAAAAGCCACCTACTACCATGGCATATTCTCGACAAAAATTTTCTTTAAACTTTATATCCTGGGGCAGTTCATCATAAGCCCTTTGGGTATATCCGCCATAAATTATGCCTTTAGATGCTGCTATTTGACGCAGCGTTTCGCCTCTACCGCTTTTATTTTTTTTAGTTAATTCACTTAAATATTGATTAAGTTCTGGCTCTTGGGCTTTGGAATCTTGCTGTTGACAAATTAAACTTGCTGCACCAAATCCACTAAAAGTTAATAATAATGAACGTCTACCGTATTTAAATAATTTTCTGGTCATAGAACTATATCAGGTTACTAAATATTTGATGCCGATTGTTTAGAATACCGATAAATAAAACCCCAGAGAAAAACCGTTAAGAAAAATTCGGAAGCGATTGTTGCCCAAATAGCACCAAGCCAACCATACTGAGGAATAAGCCATAAATTTAACAAGCCATTGATAATAGCTACTAATACTTGAGCAGTAGTTCGAGAGCTTTGATAATTTGCTCCAGTTAAAGTGTCTGCTGCAAAAAAGTGCATAGTTCGCAAGAAAATTGTCGGCGAAAGCCAGAGTAAAGCACGAGCAGAAGCCTGATATTCAGAGCCTAATATAATTGGTAATAGAGGTGCAAGAACGACTAAACCTACAACTGCCAATAAGGAGTACGCAAGAGAAAAAGGCAGGATTTTCTTACATAGTTCAAAACTTCCTTTAATTCCTGAAGCACCCTGTTGAAAGAATTTTCTAAACGAAGCTAAGGCGACTGATTGAATTGGAGTAAAGGCAACACTTAGTATCTGATATGCGGCTCCATATATTCCAGTCGCTTCTAAGGTAGACAACTTAGCCAGCATAGATTTATCTAAATCGTTATAGATATTTTGGGCAGATACGCTGACAGCAAATGCAAAACCAAGTCGCAACTCTTGTTTTACTCTAGATAAGTTGAACTTGGGATAGCCAACTAGCTTAATAACCAGATAGATAGATACTGCTCCAGAGACAAACGTAGCAACGCAATAGAGTATGCACCATGTAAGTATACTGGGGTGGTCAAAAAAAGCAATAAATACCAGTGCTGCGACAAACCTGTTTAATGACATCAAGACAATAGTTTTAGCTGTGTAATTTAAGAGTCCCACAGCCATAAAAGCATCCCTAGCAATATCATTAAATTTTAAAAAGGTTAGATTAGCTAAAGCCACAAAAAATACCGAATATATTGAAATATTCGGTATAGAAACAAAATTATAAGCTATTAATATTAAAGCTGTAAATATTGAGCTAAAAAAAAGGGTTTTGAGAATTGTAGCTCCAAAATACTCTCTAAATAAACTGCGATCGCGTGCAACATTTTGGATAAATACTTCTCCACTACCCCAGCCTGCAAAAGGAATAAAAATAGATACTATTGCCACTATGCCTACATATGCCCCGTATTTTTCTGGAGCGAAAGTACGAGCTAAAATAACGAAGTAGAAACCTTGAATAACTAATCTTAAAATAAAAGATTGAAATATTGTCCAAGAATTCTTGAATAGTTTATTTTGTAATAAATTGCCAAGTATTGAACTAAACTTTTTTTTAGACATAGATTAACTAGGAAATGACACAACTGTAGGCGTTGTTTTTTGAGTCTTTACTTTCATTGAATAAAGTGAAGCTAAGGTAATGATCCAGATATTGCCCTCGGTAAAAAAAGAAACTTCTGTACAATTTGAAAACACATCGTACATTAAAAATAAAAATATCCAGAGCATCTTCAAATCTTTAGAGGCTAAATATCCATATAAAGATCTAAATAAGCAATTAGCATATCCTAGTAAAAATACAACCAAGCCAATAAGTCCTAAATTGAGCCAAAGTTGTATATAGCCATTGTGAGAGTGGACAGGGGACCAATCATGTATTTGCCATAGTAAATAAGCTGTTCTACTTTCTCCAGAAAAAAAGCTCCCATAACCATAGCCTAGAAATGGCTTTTGTTGTATAAACTGCCATAAAGTATGCCACAAAGGAGTCCTACCAGATAAAGTTATGTCTTTACCATTAACGCTTAAAAATGTATTGAAGTTAATTAAAAGCAAAAACAAGATTAAAGAGGTAAAAATTAGAAATAGTAATATTAAAAACACGCTTTTTTTGGACTGCAATGATAATCTTTTTAATCCTTGAGCAGTCACAAAAATAAATAAAACGCTCATCAAAGAAGTTGCAGATTCCGCAAAATAAATTAAAACCACTGATAAAAAACAGCAAATTTGGAAAAACAGCCGTTTTTCTTTATGTAAAAGTGACAAAAAATAAAAGCTAATAAAACTGGCAAACATACTTTCTCCCAAGCCATTTTTGTGAGGAAAAATACCCTTCCAGGCACCAACAATAGCATCGGTATTCATGATTCCGTATTGTGGCAGAGCCAAAGCCAATAAGAAGCTAAAAAATATAGAAATACCAAAAGTCCAGCCATATATTCTTAGCTGTTGCTTAAAGTCGTAGCTAGAACCTAGATATAATGCGAATAAAGTTCCTCCAATCAAAGCTACTACTTTTCTAAAGGCTATATCAGGAACAGATGACCAGGATATAGAGGCAATCGCCAAACCAAGCAAAAACAATACCCATAAGTGGCTACTTAAAAACATTAAAGATCTTTGCCAGCGAAAAACCAGTAACAAAATAGTTATCAAGTATATGCCTATAAAAGCAAGGCGGAGTGCTGGGCTATCAATGTCTCCTTTTCCAACCGTTTCTCCTAAGATAATAGAATAAAACCCATTTGAAAATAGCAGTAATGATATAATGGAAAATACGTTCTCAAAAGGACGAATTGACTTTTTCATGTTGTCTAATTGCAGCCAGTTTTTCTAGACAATATAGCCGTATTTTATAATTAAGTTGTTTCTCAATATCAAAACTAGATGAATATTTGCTTCAATAATTATTGCTTAGGCAAGATTAGCGTTCATTAAATATTATTTGATGAGCATAGCCCTCTTTTGTCACTTTCCGAGATAGATCTTTACAGTGAGGGGATTACAGCCATTTTAAAATTTTAGTTTTTATTATTATAAAAAAAATAAGCAATTCTTTTCTCTATAAAGGCTCTAGAATTTAGAAATCACAAAAGTTTTCGGAGTCTGACAAAAGAGGGATAGTCTAACTATTTATACTCACCCATCAAACATTCAATTTTAGTTAATGTCAAATGATGCGTTGTTAGGCATTTAATTAACCTGTCTGGCTTGAACAGAGGAAGCAGAGAGAGAAAAGGTTAATGTTTAACAAGTAGATATGTAGTTTAAATGGACATTCGCATATCATAAACAATTGACAATTTAAATAGCAATTACGCCATAAGCAGCTTACCTATCACCTTTTTCTGCATAGTAATAGCTATTGTAATAATAAGGTTCTCTGCTCATATCCGCTCCATTAACAACTACACCTAATACTTTTTGTCCAGTACTATCTAAAGTTTTCTTTGCTGCACTAGCACTGCCATAGTCAGCAACTCCAGGTCTGACAACGAACAAAAAGCCATCTATCAGCTTGCCAATAATTTTTGTGTCTGCAATACCATTAATAGGAGGTGTATCAAAGATAATCTGATCGTAATGATTGGATACACTATCGATAAATTCTCTCATTGATAAAGAATCCAAAAGAGCGATCGGATTATTTGGTATTGATCCCGCAGTCAAAACATCTAAGTTAGGCATAGTATTTTGTATTGCATCTTCCCATTGAACCTCACGCCTAAGAACGTCGATTAGACCTACTTGATTAGAAATTTCCCAAATATGATGTTGGGTTGGGCGACGCATATCTGCATCTACCAGTAAAATTTTTTGACCACACTCAGAGCGTGCTACTGCCAGATTAGCTGAGACAGAAGATTTTCCTTCTTGAGGGACTGAACTAGTTATGGCAATAACTTTTTTCCTAGCATCAGCATCTAAAAGCTGGAGATTGACCTGTATATTTTGATACGCTTCTTTCAAAGGCATCATCGATATTTCGCTGGCTAACTTTTGCTTTTGTGGAAGATTCAAGCTTGCTGGTGTGCCACTTCCTGGAAGTTGCGGTTGCCGATTATTACCCCCAAGTAAATCTATGTTAGGGACTATGCCATGCAAAGGATAGGCAAACATATTCTCAACTTCTTGAGTATTCTTAATCGTGTTGTCTTTGAGATCTAAAAGAAAAGCCAGCGCCATCCCAAATAACACGCCCATCATAGCTCCTGCTGCAACAATTATTTTGCCACTTGGATTTACCGGGTCTTCTAAGATGGCTGCATCAGCAACTACCCGCACTTTATCAATATTGCTGGGAATCACATCTAACTCTTTTGATTTACTCAAAAGATTTTCATATGCAGATTGAGCAGCCGTTACTTTTCGCTGTAGCTGCCTTTGTTGTTCTTGTAACTGAGGAAAGTTGTTTGATCGCTGTTGGTATGCCGTGTAGGTATTTTGTAAAGATGCTAGCCTTTGATCTAATCCTTCTTTTTGCAGTCCTAATTCGGCATAATTAGCTAACTGAGCCTGCTTCAATTCTCCTAAACTTAAAATATTGACACTACTGGCTAAGCTTTGCTGAAATCCTAACGTACTAGCAACTTGCTGTTCTAGCAGAGCAGTTAGATCTGCCTGTTCCTCTTTTAAACTAATAATCTGCGGAGAGCTATCAGATAAAACGTTACCCTTCTGGGCTAAAGCCAACTTGACTTTCTGTAGCTGTTCTAAAGTGCTTTGTACTCCTACAGATTGACTCAGCGAACTAACCGCAGAAGCTTCTTGCCAAGTCATACCTAATTGGCTTTTTAATCTGTTGTACCGGGCATCAACATCTTTTAACTGTGCTTTTACCTGATCGATTTCATTTTCAACTGCCGATATAGAACCGATTGTAGCAGTTGTTTCCTCGTTTAAATTGGCAGTACGATTACGGTTTTGAAACAGACGTAAATTTTCTTCTGCTTCTCTTACGCTCTTTTCGGCTTCAGGCAATTCTTTCTTGACAAAATCTTGGGCGCGCACATTTCCACTACGGGTAAACGAAGCATAGTCTTCTGAATAAAGCTCTACGGCTCTATTAACGACGGCAACAGCTATATCTGGATCTGGATCATCATATTTAACCTGTAGTATATCAGTGCCTAAAACTGGTTCTACCTTAAGAGAGCTTTTTACGTTCTTGTAAGTTAGAGGTTTGCCACTATCACTTTTTAGATCCAGTTCTTTAATTAATTGTTCAATAACTGGTCGAGATTGAAAAATTTTAGCTTCTGTTTCTAGAGGATCTTTATCTTGGGTCAATCCTTTAAGACCGTCTGGATCTCCATTAGTGTTAAGAATAGCAGAGGTGCGATCGGGTCTAATTTGTAGTTGAGCTTCAGCTTCATAGACTTTTTCAGAAGCCAAAGCAGCAGCTACAGATAGTGCCACAATTCCGGCAAAGGTCGCTGTTGCAGGTATCCAACGCCGTTTCAATACCTGCCAATACTTATTAAAGTCTATATACTCTTCTAAATGTAAGTTAGAATCCATAAATTTTAATTAATGAACTTACTATATTAATAATAATTTTGTTTATTTTGAGCTTAGGGCGTGTCATCATTTGGGGGAAAGATGACACCCCTTAGTACGCGCCTTTGGCACGGAAAACTACTCTTACTGTTTGCAAAATAATTTTGAAATCTAATGCCAAAGACCAATTCTCAATATATTCAAAATCTAAATTGAATACCCCTTCTGAGCCAGTATCTGAGCGTCCGCTAACTTGCCATAGTCCAGTAATGCCTGGCAAAACTTCTTGGCGAAAAAAGTGATTTTGAGTAAACTTAGCAACGTCTCTTACAGGTAAAGGTCGAGGTCCTACTAAGCTCATTTCCCCCCTTAAAATGTTAAACAGCTGAGGTAGCTCGTCTAGGCTGAACCGACGTAGATATTTCCCAACTCTAGTAATGCGAGGATCTTCTTTTATTTTAAATAAAATTCCACCCTTGATTTCATTTTGAGCTTCCAGCTGATGCTGCAACTGGCTTGCATTGTCAACCATGGTGCGGAACTTCCAGATTTTAAAATGGTTGCCTTTTAAGCCAACTCGCGTTTGCTGATAGAGAATTGACCCTGGAGAATCAAGCTTAATTAAAGCTGCAATTATCAGCATCGGTAGACCAATAATCATTAACAAAATCAGTGAAACTACTACGTCAAAAATGCGTTTGCTAAAAAAATCAATGCCGACAATTGCTGAATGAGCAAATCTAATTGTGGGAACTCCCAAAATATTGTCGATTTCTGCTTGTCTTGCTGGTAATTTAATATTAATTGGTAAAATTCGCCAATTGACACCAACAGTTCTAAGCTTCCAGTACAAGCTAGTTGCACTGGCGATCGTTTCCCATGAACAGATAAAAACTTCGTCAAGTTCTTTATAATCTACTTGATCTAAAGCTAAGTATAACGATTCATCATTATCAAAATCTGATAAGTCTAATTGTCCTGCAATTAAATAAACTTCACTGGTTTCTAGTAAATGCTTAGATTTTTCCAACTCCTCAGAATTGCCAATCAACAATATTTTCTGCCGTAAAGGATAATGTTTCTGGCGTACATATGCCCAAACCCAGTTTAGGCTCATGCGTTGAACAACAATTAGTAATGTGGTTACCATCGCCGCCACCAATAATTGATAAAAGTAACTGGTGGTATAAAATCTGACAATAATCGGCACTATAGATAAATGAGCCAAAAAAACTGCCTTAATTGAATTAAAAATATTCCTGCTTTTGTCCCCCTTACGGTATAAATTAAAGGCATAAAACAGACAGAGCATAAATACTAATACAGTTAGAAACAAGCTATACTTCTCAGTATTTTGCCAGACTGTAATCAAACTAAATTGATGCCAGCTATGACTCAAAGAAATAGACCAGCCTAGGCAGAGTGCTAAACTATCCAGCACAAGCAAAACAATTATTTTGAATCTATAGGAAAACTCTTTCTCGGCTAATTTTAAATATCCTGGAGATCTAAGATCTTTACCCTTAGCTATCTCATTATTTAAATAATTTTTACCCACTCCATAGTCTGGAGTACTGGAAAACTTGTCTAGCATAACGTTGGTAATTGGTTTAGTTTAAAGTTCTAAATCAAATCGCTTAAATATCAGGAAGTAGTCTTGCTAACTACTTAATGTAACTAGTCATAAAACTAAATGCTCCAACTAACACCAATTTGACAGCATCCCGATCAAAGGATAATTGAGCTTCAAAAAACACTAATTAAGTATTTGCATAAATAATAACTAAAATAATAACTAAGAGTTTCCATTTACGGAAAAATACGTAAGTTATTAATAATGTATAACCCAAGCTTTGTAACGCTGTCAATGGCTTTACGCAAAACTATCTCTTGCTTTACTTAAACTTTACTAGGCATGAAGACAATAGTAGAAAACCCTTAATAAAAAATGCGTAATTAAAAAATATCTTTTCGTCGCTGTATTATCAAAGCCATAGTTGTATAAATTAGAGTATGAGCAATCAAAATTGCCCAATTCAAACCTAGATTTTCCCATGTAGCATTGTATACAGGAGTGGATTTAAATATTTCATCCAGCATTTGGGGACTCAAAGTTGAGTTGGGTTTTGGTGCCATAGCGTTAACATCTGCTAACGAACCATATGCTCCAATTGACCAGCGACTAAGCATTAACCAAGAGAGTTTGCTAGACCAGCCTTCTAAAGTAAATAAAACTCCAGAAAAAATAATTTGCGGGATCATTATTAAAGGTAAAATACCATTACCTTCATTTTCAGTTTTAACCAATCCAGAAAGCATTAAACTAAGACCAGTACTAGCTAGTAAAGTCAAAAAAGTAGTGATGGCAAAACCGACTGACCACGAGATTAAATTAGATTGAGGAGCTTCAAAAATCAGTAAGACTACAGCAGTAATTAAAATAGTTTGAGCGATCGCCAGACCACCGCGAATAAAAAGTTTTGAAGTAACATAAGGCAATAAGCCAAGATTAAGTAGCCGCTCACGAAAATATATTGCCCTTTCCTTGACTATTTCGCGAATCGAGTTGGATAATCCAATCCAAATAGCCACACAGCTAAAGATAAACAGCAATCGTAGCGCTAGAGAGGCTTGAGTGACGCTTGGGGTATCGACAATCCTTAACGGCTGTTCATTACGTAACGGTAAGCCAGTTAAGGCGATAGTAACTGGCCCAGCTAATAAGGTCAGCACTAAGCTAGTGGTATCTCTGCTGACTAACTTCCAGTAGCGCTGACAGAGTAGAGATAGTTGAGCTAAAGCTGAAACATTTGTTTTTGAGGCATTTGATTTGGCTAACCGCTGATTTTCTTTGCCTGGAGAAAGAGAATTTTGAATATAGGTCTTATATTCTGGAGAATTAATATATTTTTCTGACCAATACTTAACTCTTTCAGCGATCGCTGCTTTATTTTTACCCTTATTAAGTTCGATATAAATATCGGCAAAGTCGTCAAATTTCTCATCTGCAAAATTACCTGAATGCTGTTGAAAAAAGCTGAGTGCTGATTTCGGAGGACCATAGTAACAAAGACTACCTCCTAAGCCCATAAAGGCAATGCGATCGCAAATATCAATATTATCTGTAGCATGAGTAACCAAGGCAATAGTCCTGCCACAGTCTGCCTGTTCTCTAAGCAAGATCATCATTTCTTTGCCTAAACCAGGATCTAATCCTGAAGTAGGTTCATCTAAGAAAAACAGCTTGGGATCGGCTAATAGCTCAACTCCAATACTTACCCGTTTACGTTGACCGCCACTAAGCCTAGAAACAAAAGTATTACGGACATGAGAAAGTTTGATCTGTTCTAAGGTGTTGCCAATTACCGTCTTAACATCTGTATCGGGGGGAAGGCGTAACTGACAAGCACTACTTAACACTTCTTCAACCGTCAGGTCGCGATGGATAATGTCATCTTGGGGAACATAACCCACCTGAGAGCGATAAACTGCCCAGTTCTGGCGGAGATTATCACCATTAAGATAGACGCTACCAGAAGAGATAGGAGCAATACCTAATAGAGCTTTCATCAAAGTGGATTTACCTGCACCACTGCCACCGACAAAAGCCACTAGCTGCCCTGGTTCAAGCACCAGATCGACATTATTGAGAATCGTAAAAGTTTCGCCTTTTTTGTCTTTGACTCTAAAAATTAACTCGTGAGCATCTAAGCGAATTTGATTATTAGCGTTGGTTAACTCTAAAGCCTCTCCCGTAAAAAGTAAAACATAGGGACCAATTTGTACCGCATCTCCTTTGTTGAGTAAGGATGGCTTTTTCAGGCGATTACCGTTGACAAAAGTACCATTGCTGCTATGGTCTTGCAAAAGATAGTTTCCTTTGCCATCGTGGTTAATAGTGGCGTGAAGACGAGATACCGTTGGCGCATCTAACTCCATGACAGAAGTGCTATTAGGGTTTGGCGATCGCCCTAATTCTACAGGCCAATTCTGCAATCCTTTAAGATTTAAGCGTTGTATCCTAGGCATAGTCATTTGACCACGCTTCGGATTATAGTAAGTCAAAATTATTTGCTGACGAGGATCTTGACCAATCTGTAATTGCTCACCGTTTTTGAGAATATGCCCTTCGGTCAGATTTATCCGTAACTGATTGAGAAAAATACCATTACCGCTAGGTTTTTGACTGTGGCGATCGCCATCATAGATCCGAAAATTATTACCTTCTTGGGCAATAATGGCTTGCCTACGAGAAACAACTTTCCATTCTCTAGGAACTTGCATATTTGCCCATTCAGGATCTCGTCCCAGGTAGTTGATGTCTTGGGTCAGATTAAGAATCTTTTTTTGCCCCTGATTGTTTAACTCAATATACGGTCTGCCGACAGTTGCCAGAACTGTTTCCTTGGTGTAATTGCCACTCATCGCCCTGCAAGTAAATTGTTATTTTAAAAGTTAAGTTTAGACAGTAATTTTACAAAACCAATATTTAATATTTAAAGTAAAAATCTTTTTAAGAAAGCTTAGGCATAGGCTCAATCAGACTATCTTGGGAGCAGCATTATGTAGTATTTTGAGTAAAGAATCAAAAAACATGACTAGCTTTTTTAGATAATGATTTCAGCCTCAAACTTGCTCAAGAATGCTGGAAGAAAGCCGTAGGAAAGCGTATGGACTATTTCTCAATCAAAACTAGTACATTTATATCTTGGTCGATTAATGATTCCTCGCCAAAATACAGTCGAAATTTTTTCTACTTTTATCCAATTTGACGGCGATCGCTTTCATGGCTGGGCAACAGATGCTCGTTTACGACGGAGTATGAGGCAATCCCTAGACAAAATAGCTTCAGAAAGTTCTCATAGTTTTTGGGCGTTGTATTGGCATCAAATATGGCAGAAACAGTCTGAAGGACTAGCTAGAGATCATTTAGCTGCTTACTTACAAGAAGTCTGTTTCTGGTCAGCGACCAAAACTATAAGTGGTTTTACTAGCAGCCAATATACTATACCAGACTGTTTTCAAATGGCGATCGCAGGTATTGACAAGGTTCTCAAAGGATTTGACCCAGAACGAGGATTTAAGCTTAAAAGCTATGCCAGCATTACGTTTAGCAATTTGATTCGCGAGATGCTAAGACAAAAAAAAGAAATTGACATTTGTTCTGACTGGTCGCTGTTACGCAAATTAAGCCAAAAAAGAATGGTCGAAGCTCTAACTAGTGCGGGACTCGATCCTAAAGTAGTCGAAAGCTACGTCTTAGCTTGGAACTGTCTGAAGATCGTATATGTTCCAGAGCGAGCTAGTTCGACCCGCAAATTACCAAAGCCTAAACCTGAAACCTGGAAAGCGATCGCGCTTCTCTACAACCAAGAGCGTCAAAGCCAAGTACAGCAACCTACACAAGCTGCTGCTGCCGAAAATATAGAAAAATGGATGTTAATCTGCGCCAAAGCCGCTCGTGCTTTTTTGTTTCCTAACGTTACATCTATTAATAAGCCAAAGCCTGGATATGAATCAGGAGAAATTGTTGATTCTATTGTGGGCGAAGTAGATGACTCGCTTTTGAGCAACATGATTACCAAAGAGGAAATACAGCAGCGAGATCGACAGCAAACAAATATCAGTCAGTTTTTGACTGGTGCTGTTGCTCAATTAAAGCCAGAGTCGCAAAAGTTACTAGAGCTTTATTACTCCCAAGGACTCAAACAGGCAGACATTGCCCAGGAATTGAAAACTCAACAATACACAATTTCTCGCCAACTATCTCAAGCCAGAAAAGTATTGCTAAAAGCTTTAGCACAATGGACTCAAGAACAACTGCATATATCTTTGACATCGGACGTACTCGACAACATAAGCTCATTATTGGAAGAATGGTTAGCTAGTTATTATGGCAGCGACCAATAAGAAAAAATATTTTAAACAGGAGTACGCCGATGACCGCTGCCGACCAAAGTTTGTTTAACCCTGCTCAATTAATTTTAGAACTTGAGCCAGCTACAGTAGAAGCAGCTTGGAATCAAAGTCAAAATACTGCTAACCCTAGTAGTCGCTGGCAAAGGTATCTTAATCAGATAGCATTAAACGTCTTTCTGCCTTGGTTACAGACAGAAGAAGATGCCACAGCCAAAGCTGGTTTTAATAGGGCTACTCAGGCTGATATTTGGGAAATGGTCAACGGCACGGCAATTAAGCTTAAAGATGCCAAACTAATTTTAATTCCCACCGAGGCAGAAGATTTAAGTGAATTAAGGGTTGCTCAAGAATGGATTGACATTCCTGGATGGACAGCAGACTATTACTTAGCGGTACAGGTAAATATTGATGCTGGTTATATTCGCATCTGGGGTTATACAACTCACCAAAAGCTAAAAGAGAACGGCAATTTTAACCAAAGCGATCGCACCTATAGTTTAAATGACGATCGATTAATTACCGATATAAATGTTTTATGGGTTGCTAGAGAGTTATGCCCACAAGAAGTTACCCAGGTTGCAGTTGAGCCAATTGCTGCCATCCCCCAGATTCAGGCTGAAAACTTAATCGAGCGTTTGGGTAGTCAGTCTCAATTGTTGCCCAGGTTGGCTGTTCCCTTCTCCACTTGGGCAGCTTTGATACAAAACAAAAGCTGGTGTCAGAACCTAGCCAGAATTCGTCGCGGTGTCCCTGTCAAAGCTTCAATATTACAATGGTTACAGCAAGGTGTGAGTAGCTTGTCGGCAGAATTAGGCTGGAGACAGATTAAAATGACTCCAAGTATAGGTGCTAGAGGTGTGGCTACTCCTGAAGCAACTAAAGACGTGCCTATTGTTGGTTTGGCAAAACAAGTGGCGATCGCAAATCAACCTTATGAATTAAGAATTTTGCCCTTAAGCGAAGCAGGTTCATGGCGTTTTGAACTATGCTGCCTAACCCCTGGCTGTATGATACCTTCTGGCTTTAAGTTGAAATTGCTTACCGTGGATCTAAAGGAATTTGCAGGTAATGAAGCTCTAGCCACCGAACCTGTAGAACAACTGTTTATTGAAGTAGATTTAGAGCCTGGAGAATCTTTGGTTTGCCAAGTAGAACCAACACTCGACAACTATCAAGCAGAAGTTTGGCAGTTTTAGGTAACTAATGTTACGTGCTAATTAACCTGTGATGATTGGGTGAAGAGCAAAACTATTTTAAACTGGCTGAAATGTTTTATGCTGATTTTTTTAGTCTATACCACAGTTCTAATATGAAATACGAAAAAGAATGATACAAATAGAAAGAGGAAGAAGTAAGTATTTTAAAGAGAAATGAGCCGAGGATTAAAAATAGAAATTTTAGAAACAGCGGAGGAACTGAAAGACTTGCTCAGTTTGATTAACAATCAAAAGGTAAAAGAAAGAATCCAGATGTTGTACTGGCTAAAAAGCAAGCAAGTAGAAAGTGAAAATGCGATCGCCAATCTTACAGGAAAACATAGAACAACAATATCAAGGTGGTTGAGAACCTATCGAACAGGTGGGATAAATGTTGTACTGGCAAAAGGCAAAAGCACTGGTAGAAGCAGAAAACTTAATTCTCAAATTGAAGAAAGTCTAAAACAAGAACTGCAAGATGAAGAAGGATTCTCCAGCTACAAAGAAATTCAGACATGGCTGAGAGTAGTTCATGATGTAGAAATGAGCTATACAGGAGTTCATCAATTAGTACGCTATAAACTCAAAGCTAAGTTAAAAACTCCACGTCCAGTTCATGTCAAACAAAAAGTGGGAGTAGTCGAAGAGTTTAAAAAAAACTCGGTGAACGTGTCAGACAAATTCTCAACAACAATCAAGACAAAGTAAAAAAATATCAGCATATTAGATACTGGTGTCAGGATGAAACTAGAATTGGGTTAATTACGCTATGGGCGAGAAAACTGACCGCTAAAGGAGTTCAACCAGTTGGTTTAGAACAATGGTGCTTCGATTATCTTTGGTTATACGGTTTAGTTGAACCTCGTTCGGGAGAAAGCTTCTTTGCTGAATTTTCTCAAGAGAAATGGTGTGTGTTTTCAGCAATACCTTGATTGGTTTTCTCAAGCCTACCCAAATCAATTGCATCTAATTCAGCTTGATAATGGTCGATGGCATATTTGGTCAGAGCTGGATGTTCCAGACAATGTCATCCTGATTTTTCAGCCTCCTTATTGCTCTCAAGTCAATCCGATTGAACGATTGTGGAAAGAAATTAAAAAGCATATTAAATGGGAACTATTTGATAGCCTCGATCGCTTGAGAGAAAAACTGTCTAAAGTGTTGTCTCGACTGACATCATCAACGATCGCATCAATTACAGGATGGGATTTTATTTTAGACGCTTTATTCGTAGCAAACATTTAAGTATTTCATATAACTTCGACTTTAATTGTCATTCCCGCTTTAGATATCATTTGTACCAATTTATCAATACTAAACCTTTCGATATCTCCATTCATTAAGTTACTCATCCTTGGTTGAGTTTCATTAAAAAAACTAGCAGCTTCTTGTTGCGTCCACTCTCGTTTTTTTATATATTTTTGCAAATCCAAAATCAAATCTGCTCGGATTTTTAGATTAGCTGCTTCCTCAGGATTGAAACCCAAATCATCAAAAATATTGTCTTGTCCTTTTACTATTTGATTATTCACTTTAATTTTATCCAAACTGTTTTCTGAATTCAATTGCTGTCTGATAACGCTGTTTTCCTATTGCAATATCTTTTTTAGAAGTTTTTTGTGTTGTTTTACTAAAAGCATGAAGTACATAAACAGCTTCGGCAAATCTAGCAATATAAAAAATGCGATAAGCTTCCCCTGTGTTGATTCTAATTTCTTCAACCCCTTTTCCTACACTAGACATCGGTTTAAAATCTGTAGGACCATCGCCTCTTTGTACTGCTCTAAGTTGAAAACCTGCTTTTCTTCTGGCATCGTGGGGAAATTTAGCAATATCTTGTTTAGAAGCACCAATCCAGTAAATTGGTTTATCAGACATGAAATTATCAGCTAATATACCTTATTTAGTATAAATTATGAATCTGGATAGTTAAGACGCATTACTCAACTTTAGACATGGATAGCGCGATCGCCCTTTTCTCAAGGAAATATTTTGAATTGATGAGTAACTATATTCCTAGTCTCCAGTCCCTAATCCCTCGAACAGTTATCTTAAAAACTATGGGTTTCAAATTAGACGCGATTTAGTACAATCATTTGCAGGAAATATATTTAACCAAAAAAGAACACATTTTACAAAGCGATCGCTCTACTTGAAGCTGCTATTTTAAGAAGCCCTACCAACATGAATATCTCTCACCCTGACAGGTACACAAGCATGAGTCATTTGAGCTATCTGCATCGGTTCACCTTTGCCACACATATTTGTGCCACACTGAATTAATTCCGATTCACCACCAAGAGCATCAATGCTATTCCAAAAGTCAGTGGTCATACTGTGATAGGTAATGTTTTTGAGCATTCTGGTTACTTTGCCATTTTTCACTTGCCAGAAAGCATCACCTCCAAACTGAAAGTTACGTCGTTGCTGATCGATAGAATAGCTACCGATACCATCGATTAAAATGCCGTCTTTAGTATCTGCAATCATTTCTTCTAGGGTTGCAGTATGGCTATCGTCTGGTTTTCCTGGCTCTAGTCCTAAATTGGGAATACGTACCATCGGCGTGCTTGACCAACTATCGGCATAGGCACTACCGTTACTTCTATCTCGACCTAAACGATAAGCAGTTTCCCTGTCCGTTAAATAGTCATTTAAAATGCCGTCTTTGACTATATACCAACGCTGCGCTGGTACACCCTCATCATCATAAGCCATAGTGCTGCGTCCTTGAGGTTGAGTGCGATCGGCAATAAAGTTTACCCAAGGTGCTGCATACTGTAGCTTGTGTAGTTTATCGGTGGTGGCAAAGCTTGTACCAGCAAAGTTAGCTTCGTAACCATAGACTCGATCCAACTCTGTAGGGTGTCCTACAGATTCGTGAATAGTGAGAAATAAATTACTTGGTTTTAAAATTAAAGTTGTCTTACCTTCACTGGTTAATTCTGGGGCATAAGCTTTTTCAACTGCCTCATGAGCAACTCGTTCAATGTTGCCTAATAAATCTGCTGGATCGATATGTTCATAACCAGTATTTAAAGGCGGGCGTTCATAATTTCTGCTTTTAGCATCTCCATTGGCGATCGCTGTACAGCCCATACCAGGAAAACTGCGATAAATCGTTTGCTCAATTACTGAACCAACGGTAGAGGCAAATACTTTGTCTTCTTTGCCAAAACTTAAAAAAGAATAGGCTTTTTTGATGCTTTGTTCTCCATAGCTGAGAAATTTATCGTTAATATTTAACAGCAATTCTGCTTTTTCTGGGATCGGCACTTCAAAGGGATCGATTTGAATCGGCGTAATATATTTATCTTGATATGCTTCGACAGGAACTAGCTTGATCGGATTTTGCTGAGTCAGCCGACTGCCTTTGGCGGTTTCGATAGCCAGCTTAACCACCCTAGTAATTTCTTCTGGAGTCAGGCGATGAGAAGCTACAAAACCCCAGGCACCATCCAATAAGACTCTTACCCCAAAGCCCGAACTAACGTTGTCAGACAATCTGCTCAAAGAGCGATCGCGCGCCGATAAGCTTTGTTTACGATAGTGGCAAACACGAATATCGCCATATTCACAACCAGCCTGACGAATTAAGTCTACTGCCAAAGTAGCTAATACTTTGTTGGTTTGCTGTATGGGGGCTTGTACCATAAAACTATTTATATTCTTATGTATGTGTTGAATTAGCTTTATTGTAAACAAAACTCACCGACAAGATTTAATTATCAGAGAATCATGGTTATTTATCAGAGAATTTTCAGCGTTTTTTAAGAATGCTTAGCAATAATTGAAGTAAATAAAATTATAGACATTAAAATTAATTTCTCAGAAACTTTGCTATCTGCTTGAGAAATTGACCAACGGTCACCGCATAAAGGCGCACTTATGCGAGAGGTCTAATGATATCCTCAGCAATCGGCAGGATAATTTTTTTGCCAATCTTATATATATGGGTAATACCGAGAACAGTGAGAAAACTATTTGATACAAATTCACTAAAAGTAAGATTGACCGTTGGCATTGCTGCGGTAGCAGCACTAGGATTGGGCAGTTTGGCAGTTTGGACAAGTGCTAAGATGCAGCATATTCTTATCTCGACACACAAAGAGAATATGAATTATATTGCTGGTCGTTTTCCGATGGATGTAAAAATATACAGTGAAATGATCCCTTTAGAAACAGGCGCTCAAAGAGCAATTAATAGTTTATCTACCAAGGATCAGCTCATCTGGATCGAGAATAATACTACAGGTATAACAGCCAAGTCTCCCGCCTTAAATACGGCAAAAATTGGTGATATTCTTTTAGCTGTCAAAAATGTTCCTTTAATTCCCACCGTTCAAGACTTGAATGGAAGCTATTGGTTGATGTGTGCTACACCTTTAAAGGTCAAAAATATTAATTTAGGCACATTATATTTGGCACATAATATTACTGATGATCTGGTCATGTTTCGGCATTTAATTCGTAGCTTAACCATAGCGACGATAATTGCGATCGCAGCTATGACCACGATCATTGCCCTGTATATTGACCGTTCAATGCAGCCTCTTAAAAAAGTTAGTCAGCTTACGGCGACAATTTCGGCTGATAAACTAGACCAGGCTCATCTTAATTTAGAGCAAGCACCGACTGAAGTTAAAGAGCTAGCAGAAACCGTCGATCAGATGTTAGTTAGATTGTCTGAAGCTTGGGAACATCAACGAGAATTACTAAGTAACGTTTCCCATGAGTTACGTACTCCCTTGACGATTATTTCTGGCTATATTCAAAGTATTTTAAGACGGGGAGACAACCTATCGGAAATGCAAACAGAAGCCTTAAAGACTGTTGCCTCTGAAGCCGAACGCACTGTACAGTTATTACAAGATCTATTAGATTTAGCACGGGCTGACAGCGGTAGGATTCAGTTTCAGTTGGAAAAAATTGTGCTAAATGATCTGATTCAAGAAGTAGTTGGTATGGCACAACAGTACAGCAAAAGAACGATTACAGTTAATTCCTGTGTCCCAGAAATTGCGATCAAAGCCGACAGTCATCGTTTCAAACAAGTATTGCTAAATCTGATTGATAATGCTGTTAAGTATTCCGATGACCAAACACCAATAACCATAGAATTAGATCGGCACAATAATCAAGCAGTTATTCAAGTTTGTGATCGCGGAGTAGGCATTCCCCTACAGCAACAGGGGCGTATTTTTGAACGTTTTTTCCGCGTAGACGAGTCTCGTAACCGCGCTGGTGGAACAGGATTAGGGTTATCAATTGTCAAAACACTCATCGAAGGAATGGGGGGCAGTATTACAGTTCGCTCTCAACTGAATCAAGGCAGTACCTTTATAATTAATTTTTCTTCACCATAAAAACCCCGTCCATGAGTAGGTAAGTACAAAAGTTTTAAACCCTAAAAGATGGGGACTTGGGGACTTGGGGACGAATTTACTACCTGCGTAGTCGCTCCCCGTCACCCCGTCACAGCAGTTAGATTAAATGTGTAACGTCAGATGGGTAAGTAGAGTTAATTTATCCCCAAATCCCTTATTTTCATAATTTTGTACGATTGTCGGTAATTACTAACTCATTTAGTATTTCTATCTGCATAGTTTTTCCTTTAAAATAGTAGAGTTATAATACCTACACCAAAAATATATTGATTTACTGCGGAGTCAACTAAATTTATGAGTTTAATAGTAACTAGTCTTATTAAGTTTTTACAAATTTATTACGTATTATTAATTGTCAGAATTTTGCTTTCTTGGTTTCAAACTGCTGAATGGGCAGGACAAATTATTTCTTTCTTGAGTCCCATTACAGACCCTTACCTCAATATATTTCGCTCAATCATCCCACCCCTTGGCGGGATTGATATCTCGGCAATTTTGGCAATACTTCTCTTGGGGTTTGTGCAAACTCAGTTGGGAGCGATCGCTGTCAGTTTAGCTAATAGTTCTTATGCTATGGGATTTTAAGCTTAATTGTCGTACTCAAAATCGTCGTAATAATAAGGGCGAACTCTTCCTGCAAATCCAGAAGCTTTAAAATCTTTGAGCTTTAAAGGTGTTGGTTGGTTTGCAGGAACACTGACTCTAATTGCAAAGTCGCTGACTCCTGGAGGAACTTCTTCTATTGTGCCAACGCGCCCGCGATTTTCATAAGTTAAATTGTCATTGGCATCATAGATACGTCCAAATACATCAGCATCCACTACGGTTTTACCTGTTATGTTTTTGGCTTTACCTTTAATGGTATAACAAGTAGCTGGTCTAAGATCTCCGCTAGCAACGCTGCCATTGGCATCATCTCCAGCACAGGGTTCATAAGAAAGATTGGACAGTTTGATCGAAGTCATTGCTTCTGCTGTGGGAGTCACAACCCAGCTACTCAGCCAAAAAAGACTAGAGATTAGCAGTATCGCTACAAATCGAAACATCATAAGTAATTCTTGTTTTTGGTAATTCTTCTATTATCTCAGCTTAACTTGAAATACCTATCCAACAAAAGTTACATCCAGTAATTATTAAATCGAAAAGATAATCAAAAGTTAACCATCGACAAAATTACAATACCTGCGCCCTCAACCAAGCTATAGGTAAAGATAAAGTTTTCTTGGATTTTGACACAAAAGCTCTTTTGTTAAAAACATCATAATTATTGGCTTCAATTTCATTGAGAATGCCCTGATAAAGCATCAAGGAAGCCCATACTGGTAAGCGAGAATCGCGAATTAGATAGCGAATACCTATTTCTGCTTGCTTATAATACTTTCTAGCGCGCTTAATTTGGAATTTCATTATCGCTTTCCAACGCTCATCAACTACTCCAGCTAATAGATCTGCCTCTGTATAGTTAAAGGCGTGAAGATCTTCAAGAGGAAGATAAATGCGATCGCGCTGCACATCTTCCCCAACGTCTCGCAAAATATTAGTTAGCTGCATTGCCATCCCTAGAGAGATAGATTCTTGGGTTGGTATGTAGATGGGCTTTTCTCTTTCCCAAGGGACACCATTAGCATCTGCCCCAATACCTAATACCGCATTGGACATTAAGCCTACTGTACCCGCAACGCGATAACAGTATAGTTGAAGTTCTTCAAAGGTTTGATAGCGGTTTTTGACTAAATCCATTTGTTGACCCGCAATCATGTCTCGAAAAGGCTGGATGTCCATAGGATAATGCTGAATGGTATCAACTAGGGCAACATCCGTATCATCTAAGGGATATCCTGCAAAGATGGATTCTAGCTGTTGTTCCCATTCTGCCAAGGTTTCGTTAGTAGTGAATTGTGCTTTAGCACCGTCTACTAGCTCATCTGTCAGACGACACCAAGCATAGATTGCCCAGATAGCTTTACTTTTGTCTTTTGGCATCAGTAGAGTACCAAGGTAAAAAGTTTTGGCATATTCTGCCGTGATTTGGCGACAGAGTTCATAAGCCTCATCTACCGAGACTAGATTTTTTTTTGTTTTTGTTTTTGGTAATTGCAACATTCACAAAGCAAGCAGATGTACTATCTTTGATTTGGCAGGAATTAAGGTTATATACGTTTGTTACCCCAGCCATTTAGCATTGTCTCATCCTATTAGCTACTAAGGACAAATCACAAGCAACAAATATTTAGATTGTGACGGGAGTAGCTTTGTGGTCAACTTTTTTACTGCCCTGGTAGTCTTGGGCGATCGCCGTGGCTGCTAGTTTACCAGAAAGCACTGCACCTTCCATGCTTCCCAAGTATTCTTGTTTGGTAAAGCTACCTGCTAAATAAAAATTATTTATCGGGGTTTTTTGGGTAGGCTTAACCGCTTGTGTACCAGCTATAGCACGATAAACAGAGCGAGGAGTCTTGACTACTTTAGATTTGAGCAGTTTTGCCTGATTATTCCCTTCAAAATGCTGGGGAAACAGTCTTTTGAGTTCTAACATAGTCGCTTTTATAATCTCCTCATCAGACTTAGCAATCCAGTCTTTAGCAGGGGCAAGCACAAGCTCCAACATTGACTTATCAGGATCGGCATATTCCTTACAGGTGTTGCTCATGTCCGCATAAACGCTAAGTAAAGGCGATCGCGAAAAAAGCAGATGATCGATTTCGGTGATTTTGCGGTCAAACCAGAGATGCAGGTTAATTACCTCTACTCCTTCTAGTTTAGACATTTGTTTAAAGAAAGTTTTTTCCTGCCAAGGTTGAGGCAACATGGGCTTTAAAGCATCAACAGACATAGCTGAAACATAAGCATCAGCGTATAACACTTCATCTTCTGCGCCGTCTAAACCACGAAGCAAAAAGCCCTTTACTTGTTCATTCTCATCAAGCATAATTTGCTTCAAAGGAGCATTTAAACGTACTTCTCCACCCCTTTCGGTGATGTAGTCCACCATTGGCTGACATAATCTTTCAGTGGGTGAGCCATCCAGAAAAGCAACTTTAGAACCATAACGCTCTTTAAGAAAGCGGTTAATGGCAGTTAGAGGAATAGTAGCGGAAACATCCTCTGGGTTAATAAAAGTTAAAGCCTTAGAAGCGGCAATAAAAATATCGCTGTTAACACGCTCGTCGATTCCCTGCTGTTCTAACCAAGCAAGTAAATCATATCGATCCATGTTCTCAACGTATTGCTGTCCTCGCACAATGGCGGGTAACAAGCCAACTGCAAACTTGAACTTTTGCGTCCAGGTCAACATATCGTTGTTACGAATAATAGAGATAATAACGTTGAAGGGTGCAGGAATATTCGGCACATTAAAACGAGAATACGTTCCTGGCTTCTCTGGCTGATTAAAAATTAAAGTATGTTCTTTCCACTGAAGCCGATCTTCAATGCCCAATTCTTTAAATAACTGAAGCATATTGGGATACGCTCCAAAAAAGACGTGTAAACCTGTTTCGTACCAGTCTCCGTCTTCATCTTTCCAGGCAGCTACCAAGCCACCTAAAACATCTCTACGCTCTAAAACGATGGGTTGATGTCCCGCATCGACTAAATACTTGGCACAGGCTAACCCTGCTAATCCTGCTCCGGCGATCGCAACTCGCATTTAAATATATCAATCTCAAATAACGGTTTGTACTTTTTAAGTCACTCAGTAAATCTGGGTGATTTTGTGACCTAGTTTGATTATTATACTTTGCAATTCGTTACATTTGCTCAAATCAGCGAATAATTATCAGCATTCGTTAGTAGTGACTAGTTAGCATGGCTAAGTTTTTTCAGATAAGAAACAAACGATTGCTACTTAAAAAATCACTTACGTTTAAACGATGCAATTAGAGGATGGTTGGATAATAGAAATCGATCTAGCTTCTTCAAAGCTGTTGCTTGAGAACAAACATGAGCATGAATAAACAAGCTAACTATCTCGCCGATTAAGTTTTGTAGTTTCTCTGCTGGTTGAGTAGATTGAAAATCCAAATACACGTTAGTAGTTGGATCGAAAGGACTAGTAATCGCAAAATGGTTTGCTCCTTCAATCAAAAGCAGATAACTATCATTTCTGCCACCCATGATTGCTTCAATAAAGGTACGCTCGATTGGTGTTGTTGGTCGTTCCCAAGTCACTCCATAGTTGGAGCCACTATTTGCTATTACACCATCGCTAGTTCCGCCTATTAACAACAATGGTTTTGTGTCAGGCAAAGGTAAAATTGTATTCGGGGGATAACCTAGCTTAACAGCACCCGCTGTATGCGCTCCATAAGCAAAAGCAGCTACCACTTGGGGGAAAAAATCCGAC
The DNA here is from genome assembly GCA_038259125.1 of Chroococcales cyanobacterium. Taxonomy (GTDB): domain Bacteria; phylum Cyanobacteriota; class Cyanobacteriia; order Cyanobacteriales; family Xenococcaceae; genus Waterburya. Next base: position 46,517 of record JBBSPC010000001.1, read on the forward strand.
CGAGCGTTTTCTATGGCAATTCTACCTCCAGCAGAATGCCCGCCCAAAACAATTTGTTCCAAGTCAAGCAATCCTGCTAAAACTCCTTCAGCTTGTAACTGTTCTAGCGCAGACAACAGCGTGGGCAAAGCCGAGGCAGTAGAAGCAGTACCATAAGTATTAGGTGCTAGCATTTTGATGTCAACACCTGGGGTAATACCAACAATACCTGGTATATTCTGGGCAACCCAAGAAAATGTAATCACCACCAAACCCTGTTCTGCTAATTTAACCGCCAACCATTGATACAGTTCTCCAGCACAGTTGATACCGTTGAACAAAATGATAATTTTGAATGGGGAATATTGAGAATTGGCAGGAACAACACCTAAAATTTTTGTTTTATCTCTTTCCTTTATTTGAGCAGGATAGAAGATCTTCAGATGAATGGTGTCATAGGGAGGTGAAGCATGAGCAACTTTGGCAGCGTAGAAAAATGCTCGAACATTCATTAAACATTAATTTCTGCTAATTGTTTTATTGGTTCAGTATTAAATAATGTCCAACTTCCTGATATTACAGTGTCAGGACAATGTAAATTCTTTTTTTATTTCTCATAGGTGTTTATAAATTAATAATGTCAGTCATCAATTCATAAGCATTTTTACCAACCTGACTCTCTAAATAGAAAAACATTCAGCTATTTAGTGCTAACTGTCCTTCGTACCAAATTGATTCGATTTGCTCGATCATTGATTTAGCTTGAGACAGTTGTTCGGAATCTAAGACAACAGTAACATGACCTAGTTTTCTGCCAGGGTGGGATGTTTTGCCGTACCAATGGACAAAACTATGGGCAATGGCTAAAATGCGATCGCGTTTCTCTAAATATTCAGACTTAGACTCTTCGTAACCTAGCAGGTTAACCATTAACGCACCCGCAGATTTTAAACTTGTATTTTCCAAAGGTAAGTCCGTAACTGCTCTTAACTGCATGGCAAACTGAGAAGTATTACAGCCATCAAGAGTATAATGCCCTGAATTATGGGTACGAGGGGCAATTTCATTAACCAATACTCGGTTGTCAGCGGTGAGAAAGAATTCTATACCAAATACCCCAACTACTCTTAGCTTATCTAAAATCTTGCGAGCGATCGCCTTTACTTCCTTTATAATCCGATCGTCGATATTGGCAGGAGTAATTGTCCAGTGACATACCTGATTTTTCTGGTAGGTTTCGGTGACGGGGTAAATAGCAATTTCTCCAGAAACATTACGAGCAGCAATAATACCTAATTCTCGTTCAAAGGGAATAAATTCCTCGACTAGCAATTCTTGTACGGGAACTTCGCGATCTAGTGTAGCTAAAGCTTGAGCATCCTTAACAATAAAAGTTCCCTGTCCATCGTAACCGTGGCGACGAGCTTTTAAAACTACGGGAAATCCATAGTTAGATTCAATATCACTTTGAAAAGAGGAAACGCGTTTTTGCAAGGTGCTTGTTCCACCCTCCTGTTGGGATGACCATAGGCTGAATTTGGGTACTGGGATACCAATATCTTTTAAATAGCTACGCTGATCGTGTTTATCTAGCAAAGGCACGAGAGTATCTAAGCTAGGACGAAAACATATTCCTGATTGAGCTAGTTTCTGTAACGCTTCTAGATCGATAAATTCGTTTTCAAAGGTAATAACATCACATATACTGGCTAATTTAGCTGTAGCATCTGCATCATCCACATCAGCTAAAACCACTTGCTCAGATAGACATACGGCTGGATCATCTTGGTTTGGAGTTTGTACAATTAGCTTGATACCTAGATTTGGTGCTTCTGCTGCCATCATCCAAGCCAATTGTCCACCACCGATCACGCCGACTCGTTTGCCTTCCATGCTTCCTCTAGCTGTTTTCCCTAACAATTAGTTTACTAGCTAGCTTAAATTTTTAAAGCTTTTGCTAAAATCTATCAGAACCAAGCTAATTTATCTTATTGCAACATTTTTTAATATTCCTTAAACATCGTCCAGAATCCATTCGGAACTGCGTTCACCCAAATCTAGTTGAAGGCTGACGGCTTTACCTAATCTAGGACGTTCTTTAGTTTTCTGAATAAACGACTGTAGCTGCTCTACACCATTCCAAGCGTTGAGATAATTAGCGATCGCATTTAAATTCTCCGCGTATTCTTGAGGAGACAGGGGAAAAGAGGCTTGTTCGAGGTATTTCCACATTACCTGCACAAAAATTCTGCCCTTGACTTTTCTCAGTTGCACATCATAGGAACAGCCCCACTTTTCTAATAAAAGCTGGTGCAATTGTTCGCCTGTAATCATATTTTTATCAAAAAAGAAACTAACTGGGAGTGGAATCGATACTCAATCTCTGTAATAATTTAATACATTGGTTCATAATCCTAAGTTTACAAAAAATACAATTTATCTATAGTTAGTTATGGCTCAAATTTCTGGCAACGTTCCTAACATGGACGACAATGATGTCCCCGATCTGGGACGAAGACAATTCATGAACTTGCTTACCTTTGGCTCAATCACAGGAGTAGCCTTGGGAGCTTTATATCCAGTAGTAAAATATTTTATTCCTAATACTGGTGATGGTGGTGCTGGTGGGGTAACTGCTAAAGACGCTCTAGGTAACGATATTGTCGTTAGCGAATTTTTAGCAGAACATCAACCAGGCGATCGCACTTTGGCACAAGGTCTTAAAGGTGACCCGACTTATATTGTCATTGAAGGAGACTCAACCCTGCGTAACTACGGTATTAATGCCGTATGTACTCACTTGGGTTGTGTAGTTCCTTGGAACGCTAGTGAAAACAAATTCATCTGTCCTTGCCATGGCTCTCAGTATAATGATGCTGGTAAAGTAGTTAGAGGTCCTGCACCTTTATCATTGCAACTAGTTCACGCTGAAGAAAAAGACGACAAACTAGTATTTAGTCAGTGGACAGAAACAGACTTTCGTACTGACAAAAAACCTTATTGGGTGTAAAGAAACGGTGAGGGATAAAGGATGAGGGATGAAGAAACAAAGAAATTTCCTTACCCGTGAATTTTGAGTCTTGTTATCAACACCAAATATTTATTCATAAAATTAATCTTTTTGGGATTATCGATCAAACAAATGAGAACATTGAAACCATTGGCAGTTACTAAACTTGCTCAACAGGTAATTGCTAAATCTGCGATTGTGGCGATCGCGACTATTGCTATTTTCTTTGCTAGTGATATTGCTATTTCCCAGTCGGCTGCTGCATATCCTTTTTGGGCGCAACAAACTGCTCCAGAAACTCCTAGAGAAGCTACAGGCAGAATTGTCTGTGCTAACTGCCACCTAGCAGCAAAAGAAGCAGAAGTAGAAATTCCGCAGTCAGTCTTACCTGACACTGTATTTGAAGCTGTAGTCAAGATCCCTTACGACTTAGAAAGTCAACAGGTGCTTGGAGATGGTTCAAAAGGCGGTTTGAACGTTGGTGCAGTCTTGATGCTGCCTCAAGGATTTAAAATCGCTCCTGAAGACCGTATTCCCGAATCCATGAAGGAGGAATCAGCGGGTGTTTACTTCCAAGAGTATAAAGAAGGCGATGATAACGTAGTTCTTGTCGGACCTCTTCCTGGTGACCAATATCAAGAAATTACTTTCCCCGTACTTTCTCCTAATCCCAAGACAGACAAAAATATCCGTTTTGGTAAGTATCCAGTTCATTTAGGAGCTAATCGAGGACGCGGTCAAATATATCCTACTGGTGAAGCAAGCAACAACAACCAAATTAAAGCTTCTGCTGCGGGAACAATTGCTTCTATTGCACCTCAAGAAGCTGGTGGTTACGAAGTTACTATCAATACAGGCGATGGTACTGCAACTGATACTGTTCCTGCTGGTCCTGAATTAATCGTTGCTGAAGGACAGCAAGTTGCTGAAGGCGAAGCTTTAACTAACAATCCCAACGTTGGTGGTTTTGGACAGATGGATACTGAAGTAGTTCTGCAAAGTCCTGCTCGTATCGCTGGTCTGATGGCTTTTGCTGGCGGTATTATGATTTGCCAAATTCTACTGGTAATTAAGAAGAAACAGGTAGAAAGAGTTCAAGCAGCAGAAATGAATTTCTAGTTCATTTTTCTGTAATTTGAATTAAATAAATCAAAGGCAGGTTTTATACCTGTCTTTTTTTGTGAAAAACACCATTTGAATGAACGTTTTAGCTAATTACAAAAGTTAAGATTGGCACATTAATTTTCCAGCTTTAAATAAGCTAAAAGATTGAGTAAAACATTTATTGGATAGCCTTTAGAGCTTAAAAGTAAAGATAGGCGATCGCTCTATTTAAAATTCTGATAACAGTACATACTTCTTAATAATACCCCTGATCGAGACCAAAACGTTTTAATCTAAAAGCTGAAGTATAAGTAAAAACCTACATAAAATAAACATGAGTGTAACGGCAAGTGGTGGCAGTTCATTAGCCCGTCCTCAACTCTATCAAACAGTAGCAGTGTCTGCAATCTTGCAGGCAGAACAACAAGACCGCTACTTAGAACAGGGCGAACTCAAAGAATTAACAGCATATTATAAATCTGGTTTTCAACGTTTAAATATTGCTCAAACCATAACTAATAATGCAGACATAATCGTATCCAGAGCAGCTAACCGCATTTTTACTGGTGGCTCGCCAATGTCCTATTTGGAAAAACCAGCCGAAGTAGAAGAAATGGCTATGGCTACTCCTAGTGGCAACACTGGTATTCCTGGTGAGTTAATTGTTGAGCAGAAATCCGAGCAAAACGGTAGTGACGGTAGCAGTACAAAACTATTAAAAGCTTTCAAATCTTTATTTGCAGGTGGCTCTGGTCCAATCCCCGCCAACTTTAGACCAATCAATGTTTCTCAGTATGGTCCTGCTAATATGCAGAAGTCTTTACGGGATATGGCTTGGTTTCTGCGCTATATCAGCTATGCAATTGTAGCGGGCGATCCTAATATCCTGGTGGTAAACATCAGAGGGTTGCGAGAGATTATTGAAAGAGCCTGTTCTAGCGCAGCAACTATCGTCGCGTTACAGGAAATGCGTGCAGCATCAGCAGATTATTTCCGCAAGGATCAAGCAGCAACAGATATTATCACTCAATATTTTGACGTTGCTATTAGCGAATTTAAAGCTCCTACTCCTTCTAATAAGTTACGCCAAAGCCAAGCTTCTGACAAACAAGGCTTACAGCTTCCTCAAAGCTACTTTAATGCTTCAGAAAACCGTCCTAAATTTGTCATGAAGACTGGTTTGTCTACTTTAGAGAAGCAAACGGTAATCAAAGCAGCATATAGACAGATTTTTGAACGAGATATTACTCGTGCTTACGGTCAGTCTATTTCTTATTTAGAGTCTCAAGTAAAAAATGGCGATATCTCGATGAAAGAGTTTGTTCGTCGTTTATGTAAGTCTGAGCTATATCGTAAGCAATTCTTTGAGCCATTTATTAACAGCCGTGCTTTAGAACTAGCGTTTCGTCACATTTTAGGTAGAGGTCCGTCTTCTCGTGAAGAGGTTCAGGACTATTTCTCTATTGTGTCCGAGAAAGGATTAGCGGGATTAGTTGATGCCCTGGTTGATTCTAAGGAATACGCAGACTACTTTGGTGAAGAAACTGTTCCTTACCTCAGAGGTTTGGGTCAGGAAGCTCAAGAATGTCGCAACTGGGGAATGCAACAAGACCTGTTGAATTATAGCGCACCATTCCGCAAAGTACCTCAGTTTGTCACTACTTTTGCTCGCTATAACCGTCCTTTACCAGATCAGCACGTCTATGGTTCTGGTAACGATCCTCTAGAAATCCAGTTTGGGGCAATTTTTCCTAAAGAAACTCGTAACCCCAGCAGTAGTCCTGCACCATTCAATAAAGATACCAAGCGTCTATTAATTCATCGTGGCGCAGGCATTAATAATCAAAATAGCAATCCTGCTGCGCGAGCCGAATTTCCTGGTTCTTTGGGTGCTAAGGTCTTCCGTTTAAACAATCAGCTACCTGGTGCTAGTAACGGCGGTAGCGTCAATTTCTCAGAGAATTCAACTCAGGCAGTGATTCGCGCTTGTTATCGCCAGGTTTTTGGTCGCGATGTCTATCAAGGACAAGAGCTTAAAGTAGCTGAAATTAAGCTAGAAAATGGCGACATTACCCTACGTGAATTTGTCAGGACACTAGCTAAATCTGACACCTTCCGTAACCTGTACTGGACATCTTTATATGTAGTTAAAGCGGTAGAGTATATTCATCGTCGCCTTTTAGGTCGTCCTACTTATGGTCGTCAAGAGATCAATAAATACTTTGATATTTGCTCAAAAAAAGGCTTCTACGCATTAGTAGATGAGATGATCGATTCTACTGAATATTCTGATGCTTTTGGAGATGATACCGTTCCATACGAGCGTTATCTTACTCCCGGTGGTTTGCAGCTACGCAAAGCTCGTCCTGGTGCAATTGAACCTGGCATTGGTGCAAACGTCAAACAAGAGCAAATTCCTCGTTTTGTAGAACTTGGTCAAGCTGCTGGTTTGAGAACTACTCCCGAAGTTGAGCAAAAAATAGCTCAAGGTGTTAGTGTCCAACGTCAACAAAGCAAAGTCTTTAAACTTACTACTACTACTGATAAGGTAGCAGTGAAAAATCTAATTAATGCTGCTTATCGTCAGGTGTTTGAGCGTGATATTAATCCTTATGTAGTGCAAACACAGTTTTCTGTGTTGGAAAGCCGTTTGGGCAACGGAGAAATTAACGTTAAAGAGTTCATTGAAGGCTTAGGCGGTTCTGAGCTATATCTCAAGGAATTCTATACTCCTTATCCCAATACTAAAGCGATCGAGCTAGGTACGAAGCACTTTTTGGGGCGCGCACCTCTAAACCAGAGAGAAATTCAGAAATACAACAAAATTCTAGCTTCTCAAGGACTAAAAGCGTTTATTGGAGCAATGGTTAACAGCATGGAATACATTCAGGTATTTGGTGAAGATACTGTTCCCTTCCGCCGTTTTCCAACGCTGCCTGCTGCTAATTTTCCTAACACAGAAAAGCTTTACAACCAGCTTACGAAGCAAAACGATGAAATCGTTATTCCTAGTTTTGAACCAACTAAGCTAAACGTATAAAACTGAAGCAATCTACATTATTAAGTAATCAATATCTGTGATTGGTAAACTCAGTTCCTTATTAACTGAAGACTCAAAAAATCACCTACATGATATTGGTTACTTATCTCCTATTCCTCAAGGGTAAAAAGGGTCTAGCGAAAAAACCCTTGACCGTGGAAGGTCGACAAAATCTAACATTAAATTCTGTTAAGGTAAACTAATAAACCTCAACAAAATATTAGATGATAGTTAGGTTGGGTTATCGCTCAAATAAAAAATTAGCCTTTTGAGATTAGCAATACTGCAAACTCAAGGGCATTTTAAAAGCAAAAGTTAGCGTAGAGCAATATTTATAATCTGTATTTTATGTATTGACTCTATGTAAAAGTTTGTTAAGGCAGTAGCTACTTTTTGCACATTAGTTTGGGCAAGCTGCAATACTAATTTGTAGCTAAAAGTTGAAAACTGGGTAACAAAACAAAGTAACCTATTATCCAGAGGGATTTTACCAGCAACAGCCAAGCGTAGATTTTAAACTATAGAACCTAAGTTTAGTTGCACAGCCTTATTTGACCATAGTTAAAGCTGAAAGCTCAGGCTAAATGCTTTGGGTGGTTTAAAGGGTAGCTGGAAATCTTGTTCAGATAAAACTATCGACTTAAAGATAGCTTGTTAATTATTTGATTTCATTGTATTGGGAGGAATCCATCGATGAGTATAGTCACGAAATCCATCGTGAACGCCGATGCAGAGGCTCGTTACTTGAGTCCTGGCGAATTAGAAAGAATTAAATCTTTTGTCACAACTGGTGAAAGCCGTTTGCGTATTGCTCAAACTCTAACTGAGTCTCGTGAGCGTATCGTTAAACAAGCTGGCGATCAGTTATTTCAAAAGCGTCCTGATGTTGTTTCTCCTGGCGGTAACGCCTATGGCGAAGAAATGACAGCAACCTGTCTTCGTGACATGGACTACTACTTACGCCTAATTACTTATGGTGTAGTAGCTGGCGATGTAACTCCAATTGAAGAAATTGGTTTAGTTGGTGCTAAAGAGATGTATAAATCTTTAGGTACTGACGTTGGTGCTATGGCTCAAAGCATCCGTGAAATGAAAAACGTAGCTACTTCTATGATGTCTGGTGATGACACTAATGAAGCTGCTTCTTATTTCGATTACGTTATCGGAGCTATGCAGTAAGTATTTAATTTATACTTTGCTGATATACCAGTAACAAACTTTTTCAAACAACACACTAACTTATCAGTGTTAAATAATTTAAGACTAGGTGAGATAAGGAAACAAAACTATGCAAGACGCAATTACCTCTGTAATTAATTCGGCTGACGTTCAAGGCAGATACCTCGATGGTGCTGCTATGGACAAGTTAAAAAGCTATTTTCAAACTGGTCAAGTAAGAGTCCGTGCAGCCAGTGTAATCAGTGCAAACGCAGCTAGCATCGTTAAAGAAGCTGTAGCAAAGTCATTGCTATATTCTGATGTTACTCGTCCTGGTGGCAATATGTACACCACTCGTCGCTATGCAGCTTGTATTCGCGACTTAGACTATTACCTTCGTTATTCTACCTACGCAATGCTAGCTGGAGATCCTTCCATTCTAGATGAGCGTGTACTTAACGGTTTGAAAGAAACTTATAACTCTTTAGGAGTTCCTGTTTCTTCTACAGTTCAAGCTATCCAAGCTATGAAAGAAGTAACCGCTAGTTTAGTAGGTGCTGATGCTGGTAAAGAAATGGGCGTTTATTTCGACTATATCTGCTCTGGCTTAAGCTAAATTCTTTTTTGACCTGGAGCTAGACGTAGGATAGTTAACGTATAGATTCGGGAAGTCTAGAGTGAGTGCTAGTTCTGATAAAGCTTAGTTTTTCGAGCGCGAAGGAAAGATAAGTTTAGACGATCTAGTATTGACTCCTGACTCCCGAATTTTGGCATTTTAAGACTATTCAATAATTTAAACAGCATCAAACAGCCAACATAATTTTTGCTGATTAAAACTTGTTAGAAGATTAAACTTTTTTTTATTCAATTAGGAGAGAATTCATCTCATGCGTATGTTTAAGGTGACTGCTTGTGTTCCCAGTCAAACTAGAATTCGTACTCAAAGAGAACTGCAAAATACTTTCTTTACTAAGCTTGTACCTTACGATAATTGGTTTCGCGAACAACAGCGAATCATGAAAATGGGTGGCAAAATCATCAAAGTAGAGTTGGCAACAGGTAAACAAGGTATGAATACAGGTTTGTCATAAGATAATTAATGTGAGTTTGAGTTAACGTCATATCACTGTGAAACTATGGTGTAACGTTGACCGTCTTCCGCAATAAAAAAGAGGTCAGATAGACCTCTTTTTTATTGCTTGAATCGACACAATTTGGACAATATAAAATTAGCAAAAAAAATAAACACAAGCTCTAAGTCTTTACAGTTAAGTCTTTCTCATTTTGTTTTTTGACTTATTTCCCAGATAAGGCTCACGTATAGCGACTAAGCTGTTACCTTTGAACAGGAAAAACTATATTTGTTAAAATTTTAACCGTGAGGCAATATCTCGGATACTTAATTCCTTTTATCGATCCTAAAATCAAGTTTTGGACATGGGAAGCTCGCCTATTAAATTGGTTGACCTGTGTTTGGTTAATCATTGGTTTAGTTACTTTAGTGTCAGCCTCTTATCCTGAAGGAATTGTCAACAACAATGATGGGCTATACATTTTTAAACGACAGCTAATCGGAGTTGGGGTAGGAATTTTTGGATTCAATTTTATGGCAAATCAACCCCTCAAAAAAACTATCAGGATTTCTCCTGTGATGGTTTTGGTTTTTCTTCTATTTATCTTTGCTACCTTAATTCCAGGTTTAGGTAAGACAACCATGGGAGCTAGTCGCTGGATTGCTATTGGACCATTTTCATTACAGCCATCAGAATTAATCAAACCTTTTCTAGTACTGCAGGCAGCTTATTTATTTTCTCGCTGGGGAAAGCTAACAAATAAGATACGTCTAGTTTGGCTAGCTGTGTTTGCGTTGGTATTGGCAGGAATTCTCAAACAGCCCAATTTAAGTACTACGGGATTATGTGGTATGAGTTTGTGGTTGATTGCTTTGGCAGCAGAATTACCTTGGAGTCAGCTAATGGCAGTTTCTGTGAGTGGAATAAGCATAGCTAGCTTGAGTATTGCTTTGAATCCTTATCAGCTAGACCGAATTACTTCTTTTATTAATCCCTGGAAAGATTACCATAATAAAGGATACCAGCTAATTCAAAGTTTATTAGCGATCGCCTCGGGCAGATTTGATGGTTCAGGTTTTGGATTATCGCAACAAAAATTATCATATTTACCAATTCGCTCTACAGACTTTATTTTTGCGGTTTATGCCGAGGAATTTGGCTTTATTGGCTGTGTGCTACTATTGTTGCTGATTATTGGCTATGGAACATTAGCTTTGAGGGTAGCCATTAAATGTCGCCAAAGTATCCCCAGATTAGTCGCCGTAGGAAGTATGGTATTTATCGTTGGTCAATCATTGATCAACATTGGAGTAGCAACAGGTTGTTTGCCTACCACTGGACTGCCGTTACCCTTCTTTAGCTATGGCATCAATTCAATTATTGCCTCATTATTGCTGGCTGGATTGTTGGTGCGAGTTGCCAGAGAAAGTAATACTTCTAAGGTAATTAACTTCAAAGAAATTTCTCCGACTCAGCAGCTTTTAACTAGGAAATAAAAAATGATAATACAATAGGGCATCCAAACTTAATTAAGATTAAATTAGTAATCAAAACAAATCTAACTAAGCATCTAGTTAAAATTTTCTGCCTTATTTTCTAATCTGGATTAACTATGTCCACTCCCGACAGGTATCTATTCAATTCTGCCTTTAAAGTCACCAATTCTGAGAAAAAAATGCACGTTCCTGGCTCAATTATTGGTAATCGTTATCAGATTATTCAAAAGTTAGGTAGAGAAGAAATAAGAAAAACTTACTTAGCTAAAGATTTACAGGCTACAGGAGATGCCAGATGTGCTGTGGAGCAGTTAAGTCCAGTCTGTAATAAGACAAATTGGCAGCTTATTAAGCAACACCTAATTAAAGAGGTAGAGGTTCTTAAAAGGCTGGGAGATCACCCCCAAATTCCTCAATTTTATAATTACTTTATCGAAGACCAGCAGTTTTATCTGGTTCGAGAGTACATTGATGGGGATAATTTAGAGCAGGAAGTTGAGCGTAAAGTACTAGATGAAGCAAAAGTAATTCCTCTAATGCAAGATGCCTTGAGAATTCTCGATTTTGTTCACAAAACTAACGTTATTCACCGTGATGTTCAACCAATTCACTTAGTTAGAAGAAAACGTGATAATAACTTTGTTTTAATTAATTTTGGGGCTATTCGAGAGATCGAATCAACAACACTTAATTTTCAAGGAGAAGTAATCTCTGGCAAATCTTTAGGTGATTGGGCTTATATTGCTCCAGAGCAGCAATCAGGAGAATCTAACTTTAGTAGCGATATTTATGCCCTTGCTCAAACCGCTATTTATGCCTTGACGGGAAAATCTCCCCAGGAACTTGAGCAAGCAAATACTACTTGGCAAAGTCAGTGTCAGATAAGCTCTAAGCTAGAGGCAATTCTCAGCAGAATGACGTTATTCAACATTGAAGAACGATATCCCTCTGCTCTAGAAGTTTTGTATGATTTACGACCATTACTTAGGCTTAAGCAGACAGTAGGAGGACGTTATGCTATTACTCGTTATTTAGGCGGAAAAAGAAGAATAGAAACTTATTTAGCTGACAATCTACGCCGTCAATATCAGTCTCCTTGTTTAATTAAGCAAATTGAATTACCGAATGTTCAGGGTAATGGCGAGACCACAATAGAAAAGCGTTTTGTCGAAGAATTATCAATTTTAGAAAGATTAGGGTATCACGAGCAAATCCCTCAGCTTAGAGATCATTTTACAGAAAATGATGAATTTTATTTGGTTCAAGAATATATTCCAGGAGAAAATCTAGCTCTGAAAATAGAGCAGCAAGATTTATCCGCCACTCAAATAATCAATATTTTAATTAGTACTCTGGGAGTTCTAAATTTTATTCATCAAAACCATATTATTCATCGTAATATTAGACCTTCCAATTTACTAATTCGCCCAGAAGATCAGCAGGTGGTACTTACTGACTTTGGAATTTTGGCAGATATAGGAACTTTGCCCAATGCTACTTTGGACTCTAGTCAAACTCAGGATAAGCAAAACTATTGTTCTCCTGAACAAATTGCTGGGAGACCAACGATTAGCAGCGATCTCTATGCTTTGGGCATGACAGCAATAGAGGCTTTGACTAAAATTAAACCAGGTAGGTTTTCTAGAGATAGGCACACGGGTAAGCTACTATGGCAGGAAAATCTGGCGGTTGATCGTCGTCTTGCCAAAATTATTGACAAAATGGTTTATTTGGATTTGGGTCAACGTTATCAATCTGCGTCCAAGATTCTTGATGATCTGCGAAAAATTAAATCTGTTTCTAACTTAGCAACCAGAAAACCACTAAAGCAGAAACAAAGAAAAACTGCAAATCATCCACAGTCTCAGTCTCAATTTAAACTACCTGTATTACCAGCTTTAATCGGCTTGTTAGGTCTGATCTTTTTATTAGGAAGTATTGAATTTGCTTTTCCTACAGTTAGACCGATTTATTACTGGTATCAGGGAAAAAAATTATTGCCTAAAAAACCTCAAGCTGCTCTCAATATTTTTACAAAAGCCATTGAGCTTAAACCTGGCAGTTCTCTTGCTTGGTCAGGAAGGGGAGATGCCTTATATGATTTAGGACGTTATTCCAAAGCTTTAGAAGCATATTCTGAAGCTTTGGAATCAAGTAAAGCCGACTTTAAAATTTGGAAAAAACAGGGAGACAGTTACTATCAATTAGAACAGTTTACCAAAGCGATCGCTGCTTATAATCGCGCTTTAGAATTAGAACAAGATGATGGGGAATTATATAATCATAAAGGTAAAGCTCTATACGAGTTACAAAACTACCCAGCAGCCTTGAGTATGCAGGACTCTGCCATAGCCTTAGATGAGTCTAATGCTGAGTTTTTAAGCGATCACGCTAAGAATTTACTCGCCTTAAATAAATATTATGAAGCTTTGACGGTGCTTAATCGAGTTCAGGCAATTAAACATTCTAGCGTAGAACTATGGCAAGATAAACCTTTAGTCTTAGCAGCTTTAGACCGTCCTCAAGAAGCAAAGCGAGTCAATCAAGAAATTATTGGCAACTATCAAAAATTACTGCAAACACAACCTCAAGATGCCCAAATATGGCTAACACAAGCAGAGTTTTTTGCTAATAGCCAAATGTACCAAAAAGCCGTCAATTCCTTTGAACAGGCAATTAAATTACAGCCTAGTTTCTACCAGGCTTGGCTAGGTAAAGGAAAAGCCTTAGCAGAATTAAATCAAGGGCAAAAAGCTTTAACCGCCTTGGACAAAGCTTTGCAAATTCGACCAGAATCATATCTGGCTTGGCAAGCCAAAGGTCAAGTATATCAAAATCAGCAAAACAATTTAGCTGAGGCGATCGCCAGCTACGATCGGGCTATTGCCTTTAACCCTAATTATGCTCCTCTTTGGCGCGATCGCGGATTGGCGTTTAATCAGCAACAGAACTACATGCAAGGCATTGAATCTTTAACTAAAGCCAGCAAAATCGCGCCCCAAGATCAGGCAACCTGGATCGGTTTAGCTACCGCCTGGGATATAGTTGGTCAAGACACTAAAGCCTTAAATGCTCTAGATCGCGCTCTTGAAATTCAACCACAAAATGTTGATGCCTGGAGCCAAAAAGGTTTGATTTACACTAAGAATGCTCAATATAATGAAGCCTGTGATACCTATCGACAATCTCGTTTAAGTATTCCTAATTCCCAGATAATCCTTGATTCTATGAAAATTTTAGGCTGCCGAATTGAATAGATTTACTCGAAGAATCAAAACTGGTAAGTAATCTTGACAGGATATATTATTTTGGTTTATTATTCAACTATATGGTTGAATGTAATCCTAGCCTTAATATGATTTTTGGTGCTCTCGCGGATGCAACACGGAGAGACATCCTTAAGCGTGCATCGAGAGAAGAACTCACTATAAGCCAATTAGCAGAATCCTATGCCATGTCTTTGGCAGCGATCGCAAAACATATAAGTGTGCTTGAGAAAGCAGGACTTATTACTAAACATCGAAGCGGTAAAAAAAAAGTTGTTCAAATTACACCAAAAACTATCAAAGTAGCAGCAGCCCATCTCAGCGAATACGAAAAAACATGGGGCGATCGCTTTGATGCTTTGGAAAAATTGTTAGAAGAAGAGTAGAAAATTAGGAATATAATCTTATGGCACATTTAAAAGTGATAGTCCCAGAGAATTCACAAAATATCTTGGGTATGGTGACAATTAACGCTCCATTAGAAAAGGTATTTGAAGCGTATATCAAAGAGGAACTCTTTGCGGTCTGGTGGTGTCGCGGTAATCCGATGAAAGTGCATCACTTTAATTGTGAAACTGGTGGGAGTTGGCACGTTGCCGAGCAATCAGAAGACGGTAACGAGTATAAGTTTACTGGTTGTTTTCACGAAGTAGCTCAAAATAAACGGATTGTGCAGACGTTTGAATTCTTGGGTATGCCAGAACGGGGACACGTAATGTTGGAAAAAGCTGAGTTTACAGCGGTTGACGCACATACGACTGAGATTCGTACACACAGCACCGCGATGAGCAAAAAAGACCGTGACAGTATGGTCGCAAGCGGAATGGAAAGTGGCTGGCGTCAGTCAGTTGAAGCTCTCGGTAAACTATTAGAATCAAGAAACTAACTAAGCGAATTACTCAGTCTATCTGACCCTCTAATGTTAATATACGAATCTTTTCTCAAGTAGATTAACTGGGATTAATTTCAGGAGCTTGATAAATAGGATGTTGCCCAATATTCTTGGCTGTCTCTACAGGCGATAGTATTTCGACAGCCGCTTTTTTAGCTTTCATTTTGCCTATAGGGGGAATTTCTAATAAATCCCTTGTTCCCGTAGCTGCTTGACCAAAAAACAATAGCAGTGCCAAGCAATTAAGAATTATATGAATATTGCGGATGGTTAGACTGCGATAGATATCGTCCAAGATTGCCAGAGAAAAAATCATCAGCAAGGATACGGCAATTCCATAATAGTAATGTGACCAATACCATTCGTCAGGCAATCGCCAAACCCCATCCTGTTGACCCAGAATAATCAAGCCCATGCCTGTCATAGTCGCAAAAACACCCCGCCACAGCTTAGGTCTGGATCGTAGCAGCAGAATCAATGAAGCAATTGTAGCCACAAATAATAAAATGATCAAAATCGCCTGGAGATTATTCTTTTCCCAAAGTTTGCCATCGATAAAGCTTTTATGGACAATTGAATAAGCGATCGCAATTAAAGCCACAATAACTACGCTAGCAGCCAGCCAACGACCAACCTGGACGTGTTCTCGACCGACAACCGCAGGAATTTTGCTTTTTCCTTTTTTGTTTTCTAAGCGACGCTGACGAGTTTGCCAGGCAAAATTGGCGACTATGCCTACCATAGGAAAAACAAAGGCAACTACTAGTATCGGGTGAATCAGACCAGCTAAATCTGCACTTCCAAGATTACTAAAAGCGAAATAGTTTTGATGGGCAATTAAAGTCCATGTAGAGATATTCATAGTGGTTAAAAATTATGGATAATTAGCTTAAAGATTCTCAACGTTCTCTCAGTAAGTTAAAACACAATTATGAAAACAGACTGAGTTTCTTCTGATTTTAAAATGTGTTACCGATCGCATTGTCAAGATGTTGATAATGTCTTAGTAATTATTCCTGTATATAACGAAAAAGCAACAATTGCTGCTGCAATTAAAAATTTGCCAAGCTTTGGCTTGACTAAAATTCGGGTAGTAGACAACGGCAGTAGCGATCGCAATTGAATCTCACAGACACTGAAACATGGCTGTTATGGCTACCTTTTATTTTCGGCTATTGTTGGAGTCTGTGGCGATCGCAGACTAATCTAGATCTGCTTTAATTGCCAACTGTAACATTCCTTGAGTAATGCCAGGAAACAAACGATATAAAAAACTAGGCAGTTTGGCAGATCCAACTATTATCTCTGCTTGAGGGTGCTTAACTGCATTCAAAATCGCTTTAGCCACATCTTCAGGTTGACTAGATAAAGGACTAGACATCATTTGCTTCATTTTTTGGCGATCGCTATCTTTAAATATTGCCCGTTCTAAAAAGTCCGTATTGGTAACGCTGGGATGTACTCCAGAAACATGAATACCTTGAGGTTCTAATTCTAAGCGTAAGGTTTCTGTCATGCCGACAATAGCGTGTTTACTTGTGCAGTATGCCGTCATTTTCGGTAGGGGTACTTTTCCCCCAAACGAACCAACATTGATAATATTGCCCTGCTTTCTAGCTAAAAAATGAGGGAGAAGGGCATTAATCGTGTAAATATAGCCCCAAAGGTTAACGTTAATAATTTTTTCCCAATCTTCGATGGTAGTTTTTGCCATTGGCGCGCTCATACAAACACCAGCGTTATTGACTAAAACATCAATTTGCGAAAAACGTTCTAAACCCAAATTCATCAAAGCTTCTATGGCACTGCGATCGCTTGTGTCGGTAGTGATTGCTAGTGCTTGCCTGTCCAAACTTCTTATTTCTTCGGCAACAGACTCTAATCTATCCTTAGTGCGGGCAGTAATAATTAAATCGTAACCATTTTTGGCAAATAATAAGGCAGTAGCTTTACCGATGCCTTGAGATGCACCAGTGATAAAAGCAGTAGGAGACATAGTGTTTAGAAAAGTAATCAACGTTATTTATAATCTTACGAATTAATAGTTAGTTGAGACATCAACAAAAAGATATAAAAAATCCTCAGAATCTCTTTGACCTCAACAAAGCCAGGAAATTGTCGTAAAAACTCGTAAATCTATCTTTAGCAATAGCTAAAAACCCTCAATACTAGCAAGATTGCAAAACTTTTACAAATTGAATCGAGCTACCATTAAGTTAAGAATTATTTATTAAATATTTAGTTATTAAACCTTCTGCCGTCTGCCTTCAACGGCGAAGCCAGATAAATACAATAGTCAGACGAGGTTTGGATCTTGGGGAATATAAATGAAAATAGCTATAAATAAATCAAAAAAGCGTTACAACATCTTCATCCCAGTTTTGGTAGCATTAGGCTTGATTTTAATTGGTTTTACTACTTACCGTTTTGTCAAAAGTTCTAAATCAGATGTAGATATCAATGCTCTAACCGTCCCGGTAAATAAAGAAAATTTAAATGTAGAGATTGCAGCTAGCGGTAGAGTAGAGCCAATCAAAAGCGTCAACGTTAGTCCCAAAGAGCCAGCGCGGTTAATCAAATTACTAGTAGAGCAAGGCGATCGCGTTACCGCAGGACAAACTCTAGCCATTATGGAAAACGCCGAACTAGGAGTGGAAATTTCTCAAGCAAGAGCCGATTTCAAACAAACCCGCGCTAGCCTTACCGAAGGCAAAGCCAACGTAAACGCCGAAATTGCTCAAGCAGAAGCTAGGCTCAAACAAGCGCAAGCTAAATTAGATCAGGCTCAAAATAGAATTCCTGCCGATATTAAGCAAACTCAGTCACAAATTGCTGCTGCCGAATCTCGTTTAAGACTTGGGCAAGAACGACTCAAACGCAATAAATATCTTTTGCGACAGGGAGCTATTACTCAAGATGCCTTCGATGAAATTACCAATAACTATCAAAACGCCCAATCTGAGATTAAGGAATTACGTCAACGACTAGAACAGTTCAAGAGTACAGGAGGCTCAGAAGTAGAACAACTCAAAGCAGAAATAAATGAAGCTAAAATCTCTCTCGAACAAAAACAGGCAACTGCACCTGATGAAATAGCTGGATTAGAAGCATCCGCAGAAAAAGCAGAAGCATCCCTGAAGCAGTCAGAAATTCAATATGCCGATAGCATAGTCAAAGCTCCTTTTACAGGTGTAGTGACGCAAAGATACGCCGTGGAGGGTTCTTTTGTTGCCCCAAGTACTTCTGGCTCTAGTACCGCCTCAGCTTCTGCCACCTCAATCTTGGCATTAGCTCAAGGATTGGAAGTAATTGCCAAAGTTCCAGAATTAGATGTAGGACAGCTACAGCCAGGACAAAAAGTTAAGATTGTCGCCGATGCTTACCCAGATCAAGTATTTACGGGTGAAATCAAACGCATTGCCCCTGAAGCAGTAATTGAAGAAGAGGTCACATCTTTTGAAGTACGGGTCAAGCTACTTACAGGCGAGAATGTACTACGCTCTAAAATGAATGTTGATGTCACTTTTATCGGCAAAGAACTAAATAATAGCTTGGTAGTTCCCACCGTGGCTATATTTACCCAAAATGGAAAACAAGGGGTAATGATACCTGATGCTGAAAACAAGCCCAAATTTCAGCCTGTCAAAATAGGACTGTATTTAGGTGATAAAACCCAAATTATTGATGGAGTTGAGCCTAATCAAAAAGTATTTATCGATCTACCCAATCAGAAAAAGAAAGAAAAATAATTGTTATTTGATACTTTTTAACCACCTACGCGGAATTCAATTACATCTCCTTCTTGAACAAGATAATCTTTACCTTCTAAGCGCAGTAAGCCCTTCTCTTTAGCACCATTTTTAGAACCCGTGGCGATTAAATCTTCATAGCTGATTGTTTCTGCTTTAATAAATTTCTTTTCAAAGTCAGTATGAATTACCGCTGCTGCTTGAGGTGCTTTTGTGCCAGCAATAATTGTCCAGGCGCGGGTTTCTTGCTCTCCTGTGGTGAGATAGGTATGTAAGCCTAAAAGATCGTAGGTAGCTCTAATCAGAGATTTTAAACCCCCTTCTTCTACTCCTAAAGCTTCCAAAAAATCTTTAGTTTCGGCTTCTGATAATTCAACTAACTCCGACTCAACCTGAGCAGAAACTACCACTACCTTAGCCTCTTCATCTTTAGCAAACTCTCTGACTGACTCTACCCAAGGGTTACCCGTCGCTAAATCATCCTCGGCAACATTGGTAGCGTAAATTATTGGTTTATTGGTCAGTAAGCCCAGTTGTTTAATCATCAACAAGTCATCTTCAGATAAATCCAGGCTGCGAGCAGATTTACCATCGTTTAAAACTTTACTAATCTTTTCTAATAGCTCAACCTCGGCTTGAGCATTTTTATCATTCTTTGCCTGTTTACGTAGTCTGGTGATGCGCTTTTCAACCTGAGCCAAATCTGCTAAAACTAGCTCTAAATTAATTACCTCAATATCTCGTACAGGATCTACAGAACCATCAACATGAATAATGTCGTCATCATCAAAGCAACGAACCATGTGAACAATGGCATCAACCTCACGAATATTAGCGAGAAATTGATTGCCCAACCCTTCTCCTTTGCTTGCACCCTTAACCAAACCCGCAATATCGACAAACTCGATTCTCGTTGGCACGATTTTTTGCGAGTTATTCAATTTAGCCAGTACTTCTAAACGTGCATCAGGTACGGATACTACGCCGACATTGGGTTCAATGGTACAAAAAGGGAAATTGGCGGCTTCTGCCTTAGCGTTGGCAACTAAGGCATTGAACATAGTAGATTTACCTACGTTTGGTAATCCAACGATTCCTGCTCTTAACATGACGACTTATTTAGACTTATTGCTTTAGTCTGCTAATTTTACTGCATTACAACTAGATAACTCAAACATATAGCCTCTGCCCCAAACAGTTTTGATAAAGTCGCTATTAAGATCGCCAATTTTTTTACGAATTCGACCAACATGAATATCGACTTTACGATCGTCTCCATCGTAGTCATCTTTATTCCAAATTGCAGAAATTAATTCAGCTCGATCCCATACTCGATTAGGATTATTTGCCAAGAAATATAGTAAATCAAATTCTAAGGCAGTCAGGGGAATTATGCGCCCGTTTAAAATAACTTCGCGTCGATAAAAATCAATTTTTAAGTTGTCTAAAATTATCGAATTATTCAGAGTTGGCTGTGGGTCATTTGTAGCCCTTCTTCTAAATAACGCATCAATTCTAGCTTTGAGAATTTGCAAATCGAAAGGTTTACTAATATAGTCATCTGCTCCTCTAGAAAATGCTTCTAAAATATAGTTATTGTCTGTCATGGAACTTAGCATAATAATCATGACATTAGTTTTACGCATTTCTTCGCAGAGAGTTAATCCAGTATCATCAGGTAGATTGACATCTAGAATTACTAAGTTTGGCTGAAACTCTTGGAACTTTTCTCTGGCTATTCTACAATTAGAAGCAATTTCAGTAAGATAATTATTGTAGCCAAGGAATCTGTTCAGCAAATGCTGTAGGGCTGCATCGTCATCTACAATCAGAATTTTTTTTTTTGCTTTTCTAAAATATTGTAATAGTTATTCAATAAATACACTTGTTATATATCCTTTTGGTTATTAATTTTACTTTTTCAAAGAATATCAGAGTAAATACGCAATAGACGACAGTAGAAGCCGTTTTTTTACTGAATCTTTATCTGTGAGGCAGTCTGTATAAAGTTATGGTTAAACAATTATATTTCTCGGTAAAAACAGCAAGTTTAGCTTAATTAATCGATAAACTAAAAAGCTTGCTTTTAAAATAATTAATTTAATAATTTTAGCGGTTCTCATTTTAATAAGGTAGGTTAATAAGGTACGGTTGTAATGCTCTAGTTTTGTTAATTAATGATAAATAGCCGATGATGGAGACTCCTTTATTAAATGCTTTAAGAAAATCTGCTCACAAATCTCATGCAGCTTTTTATGCCCCTGGACACAAACAGGGTAAAGGAGTTAGCGATAATATTAAAGACTTAATAGGAAGTGCAGTATTTGAAGCAGATTTACCAGAGTTACCAGAATTAGATAACTTATTTGCTCCAGAAGGCGTAATTAATGAGGCGCAGAAATTAGCAGCAAATACTTTTGGCGCAGAGAAAACTTGGTTTCTAGTTAATGGCTCTACCTGTGGCATTATGGCAAGTATTTTAGCTATCTGTGGTGCAGGGGATAAGATAATCTTACCGAGAAATATCCATCAATCGGCGATCGCAGGTTTAGTTCTTTCTGGAGCAATACCGATATTTATTAATCCCGAATATGATGCTCAAGAAGGATTAGCTTATAACGTGACTCCAGAAGCGGTTCAACAAGCTTTAAAGGCACATCCTGATACTAAAGCCGTGATGATGCTTCATCCCACTTACCAAGGAGTTTGCGCTGATTTAAAAGCGATCGCTAGAATTACCCATAAATATAATATTCCGCTACTGGTAGATGAGGCTCATGGCGCACACTTTGCCTTTGATGATAATTTGCCTCCTGCTGCCATGAGTGTTGGTGCAGACTTAACTGTACAGTCTACTCATAAAGTCTTGAGTGCTATGACTCAGGCATCTATGCTGCATATTCAGGGCAAGAGAATTTGCGATCGCCGAATCAGCAAAGCCTTACAGTTGGTTCAATCTACAAGTCCTAGTTATCTGCTGCTTGCCTCTTTAGACGCAGCTAGACAACAAATGGCAACCAAAGGCAAAGAGCTAATAAGTCGCACTATCTCCTTAGCTATCGAAGCCAGAAATCAATTAGCTAAGATCCCGAACTTATCGGTATTTAAACCAAACACAAGTCCTGGCTGCCAACACTTTGACTGCACTAGACTAACCCTCAATGTGTCACAACTGGGCATCACTGGCTTTGAAGCTGACGAAATACTCCACGAACAACTAGGAGTAACCTGCGAATTACCTTTGCTGCATCACCTAACTTTTATTATCTCCTTGGGCAACACTTTTGAGGACATCCAAAAACTTATCCAAGCCTGCACAACTCTTGCTCAATCAACCAAGGATTTACCTACTCATCATCCCTCATCCTTTGTTCCTTATTCCTCGTCCTTTGTTCCTTATTCCTCGTCCTTTGTTCCTTATTCCTCATCTTCCCCAAGAGATTGCTACTTTGCTCCTACTCTAAGCGTACCTATTAAACAAGCAGGCGATCGCCTTTGTGGTGAATTAATTTGTCCCTATCCCCCAGGAATTCCTGTCTTAATGCCTGGAGAAAAAATTACCCCCCAAACAATTGACTACTTACAGCAAGTGCTAGCTGCGGGAGGAACTATTACAGGGTGTAACGATCCTACGCTGAAAACAATACAAGTACTGAAATAGAACTTAAGTAGGTAAACTAAAAACTAAAAACTAAAAACCAATTATGCTTTGGCCTTACAAAACCCCTGGTATTCCCGATAAATTGTTTGAGCGTCTGCCTGGAATTCCTCTAAGTAAAAGAGAAGTACGCATTTTAATTATTTCCTCGCTGCGAATGAAGCCAGATTCAGTCCTGTGGGATATTGGTGCTGGGACAGGAACAATACCTGTAGAGATTGGTTTGCTTTGCCCTCAAGGACAAATTATTGCCATAGAAAGAGATGATGAGGTGGCAAAATTAATTAAGCGTAATTGCGATCGCTTTGAAGTTAATAATGTCAAGGTAGTCCAGGGAAGTGCGCCCGAATGTTTAGAAGATATACAGCCAAAACCAGATCTGGTTTGTATTGAAGGAGGTAAACCTATTAAAGACATACTCAAGCAAACTTGGAAATACCTTCAGCCAGAAGGACGTATTGTTGCTACCGTTAGTAATTTAGAAAATCTTTATATTATTTCTGAAGGTTTAGCAGAACTTCAGGCTCGCAATATCGAGGTTGTTCAGTCGGCAGTAAATCGTCTGGAAACAAGAGGAATTCATCAGACTTTTGCAGCGGTTAATCCGATGTTTATTCTCAGTGGCGAAAAACTATAGCATTACGGGTTTAACATTGTCGTGGGTTTGGTAGAGTCGAGGGAGGTTATTAAACCTCGCCCCTCTCTGTTAGATCTGGGCGTGCGATTTTTACCGCACCCAGCTCCCGATATTCTTAGCTGTCGCTTTTGCTCATGTGTATGAATTGGTGACAAGATTGGTGTATTGCTACTAAATTCTTGTATTTCCAATTGTCATGGTTTCCATCTATGTAATGTAGATGTACTCTCTCTTTTCCTATGAACTTTAATCCGCAGGAATTACATGAATGGTTTTGCCGTTTAAGGGCTTTAGAGGTGTAGCTGTCATAGAGTATGCTATTACGTTTGCTCCAGTAGGCTATATCTCCGTCATATGGTGATTTCTCTCCTTTGACATTGATATATTTGTTTTCGGAATAGGAAATTTTTGGAAATGCTGTATCTAGCAATTTTTTGCTAGTGTAGCGGTTCTGATTTTTTTCCTTATTAAACACCTTAAATGCGCGAGATTGAATGAAAACAAGAGAGTTCCTTGGTCAGGAAAACCTATATTTGTTCCAGCGAAAGCTCGGTAATGGATTATCAACTTGAAGGACAGTTAAGTCTTTTCGCGATAAACCAGCACTAGGTCTAAAGCTTTGCACCTTCAGGTCGGAGTGAAGTTACGGAAATTTATCTTCAACACATCTCTACTTTTATAATGCCCTAATTAACGATTCAGTATCGATTGAAACCGTGGCTTGAGACAAAGCAAGATTTGTCCCTATACATAACTAGTAAAGAACGCTTGACTTTAAATTAAGCAATATTAGGTGGAGTTTGTAGCTGTTCAATTTGGGTTTTGATTAAGTTTGCTAAATGCTCTCTTTTTATTTCCACTCCTTGATTAAGATCGCGAGAATTCTCCAGAAAAATCAGGCTATCTACCTGTTGTAAAGAGAATAGCCTAAATAATAGCTGAACAATGGAAATTGGTAGGGCAATTAGATCTGGGTTAGTTTTCCCCTGAAATGTAGCAGCATCCTGAACCGAAACAAAAGCATAAATCACCTGCTTTTCTTGAGATGTTTGGGGATTAGCAATAGTAGTTAAAACCCAATCCTCTTCAAGATTTTGCAGCACATAGTATTTAACATACTTTAACTGCTCGGCAAATAGTTTTAAAACAGGAGCGATCGCTTTTTCGGCGACAATAGCTGGCACACCAAAGTCAGGTGCTTCATTAATTATTTCTGCTAACTGTTGTTCCAATTCCATTGCTTTTTATTTATGCTTTGGCTTTTTTCTGTTTCTTTTTTGTAGCCTGCTTGGCTTGCTTTTCGGCTTTTTTAGCAGCCTTTTGAGCGACTTCTGCTTTTTGTCTAGCTTTTTCTTTCTCTTCGGCTATCCTATCTATATAGTAGTGATAATCTCCTCGGTAAATTATTAGTTCCCCATCACGAATTTCGACAATTTTGGTAGCAGCCTGAGAAATAAAATAGCGATCGTGAGAAACAATAACTACCGTACCGTCATAGTGCTGTAATGCTTCTTCGAGCATTTCTTTGGCAGGTATATCTAAATGGTTAGTCGGCTCATCTAAGATTAATAAGTTAGCAGGGGTCAAGAGCATTTTGGCTAAAGCCAAACGAGCTTTTTCTCCTCCGCTTAAAGCTGCGACTTTTTTAAAGGCGGTTTCCCCACTAAACAAAAACTGTCCTAACAAAGTCCGCACCTGTTCGTTTTTCCAGTCGGGAACTTCATCATGAATTGTGTTTATCACAGTTTTATCCATGTCTAAAGCTTCTGCTTGATTCTGCTCAAAATAGCCAGGAATGACGTTGTGCTTACCAATTTCCACTTCTCCTTCGTCAAACTTTTCCATGCCCATAATCATGCGTAACAGAGTCGATTTTCCTGCACCGTTTGCACCTAAGATGGCAATGCGATCGCCTCTTTCTATAGTTAAATTTGCTCCCAAAAACAAAATATCGCTGTTGTAAGCATGAACTAAATCTTTAATCGTAATTACTTCCCTACCGCTTCTAGGAGAAGGAGGAAAACGGAATTTTAATCTCCTCAAGCCAGCAACAGGTGCTTCAACTAGTTCTACTTTATCTAACTGCTTTTCCCTACTTTTGGCTTGGGTACTACGGGTAGCACTAGCTCGAAACTTTTCAATAAATTCCTGCTGCTTAGCCATTTCTTTTTGCTGTCGCTCGTAAGTTGCTCCTTGAGCTATCTGCGTCTCTGCTTTTTGCTGTAGATAAGCAGAATAATTACCTAAGTAAGTAGTAGAAATTCCTCGTTCTGTTTCCACAATTTTTGTACAAAGGCGATCAAGAAATTCGCGGTCATGGGATACAATCACCATCGGTGTATTGATCCCACGCAGGTAGTTTTCTAGCCACTCAATCGTTTCTAAATCTAAATGGTTTGTTGGCTCATCCAACAGTAGCAGATCTGGCTCTTGCAGTAAGATTTTACCCAAACTCATGCGCATTTGCCAGCCACCACTGTAAGAGCTTACCAGGCGATCGCCATCTTCTGTGGTAAAGCCCATTTCGGGCAAAATCTTCTCTATTTGAGCATCTAAGGTATAACCGTCTAAAGCCTCAAATTTGCGCTGTAGCTTGTCTAGCCGATTGATTAGTTTATCCAACTCTTCAGGAGTGGCTTTTTCCATTTCCTGATGGATTTGGTTCATCTTTTGTTGAGTAGCATTGGCTTGGGTAAACACCGTCCAAAACTCTTCGTAAACTGTTCTTGTCGGCTCGACCTCAAACTCTTGAGTCAAATAAGCAATCTTAAGATTAGTTGGACGAACTACTTCCCCTGATGTAGCTTCAATTTCTCCACTGATAATTTTTAGCTGAGTGGATTTTCCTGCACCATTGACTCCAACTAAACCAACTCTTTCTCCTGGTTTAACTTCCCAAGTGACATCTTTTAAAACTTCGCCCGTTGGGTAAATTTTGCTGATGTGTTCGAGTCGCAACATACACTATCTCCTATAAGTTTGAAATGCACTGGAAAAAATATTTTGTTTTGTTTACTTTTATTGCATTTTCTATACAAGTTATATTATATGATTAATAAATCAAAATGCGCTCATGTATTTTTTGGATATTTAAGTATTGCAGTTGGATGAAGTTTCTCTTTACAAATAATTAGCTATGACAAATATATAGTAATTTTCAGTAACATTTGGTAAACTATTTCATCACCAAAAAACTAATGTGCATGGATATATGCCTATGCATATTAGTTAAGCAGTTCATGCTTAAGCTCTAAATATCAAAAGTCCTAAATACCCTATATTAGGCAATTCGCGCAATTTATTCTTTAACTATATTTTTCAGCTTTATTTACAGTGCTGTCTTTATAGCAATTTGTAATGGATCGTTTTAAAAACAGGCTTAAGAAAACACTTGTTCAATTTATCTATTTAAAATTTTATCATCATGACTACAGTTCTAATAGTTGACGATTTAAGCAGTATAAGAGAGTTTTTAAAAATCAATTTATCTAGCGAACCAGACATAGAAATAATTGGTTCAGCAGATAATGGTCAAAGTGCGATCGCACAAGTAGGAGAACATCAGCCTGATATCGTGTTAATGGATATCGAAATGCCAGGCAAAATAGACGGCATAGCCGCAACCAAGACAATTTCTAGTCGGTTTCCTGAGAGTAAAGTGCTGTTGTTAACTAGTCAAGATGATCGGCAACAGTTGAACTTAGCACTTCAGGCAGGTGCTAGGGGTTATATTTTAAAAAATAGTAGCGTTAAAGACATTGCAACTATTATCCGCCTAACTGAGAAAGGCTTCTTCCAAATTGGACCAATCCTCGGTAATTGGGATAGTTCTGAACATCACAGTTTGCAGTTAGATACACATATCTTAGAGCCTCAAAAAATCCCCAGCAAAGTTGGAGTACTAGCCGAGAATAATGGTGCTTACTCAGCTGAGTCAGCTGATACATCGGAAATGAACCATGTTCTATCTAATCTAACTTCAGGTTTATTTCGACTACAGGAAACGATCAGATCTCAAGAAGATACTATTATTAACCTGACTAATCAATATTCGCAAGTTCAACAAGAAATTAAAGTAAAGCTGAAAAAAGACAAGCATATCATTAGCAGTGGCAGGTTTAATAGCTATCGCTATGGTTTGATGCCTAGATTCGCCAGTCAAAGACGACAACACTTTTTGTTTATTGCTAGCTTTTTATTAGGAGTTTTCACAGTATTAATTATGATGTTATTGATCGTGACTCTTGGTAGCGTTTAAGCTAATAAACATCAGTTATTATGCTTGTTTTGCATAGCAGTCTCTCCAATCAAATTTGATTCGCGTCCACCAAAGATTACTGATGAATCGCTATAGTATTTAAATTCAAGTAAATTGTGAAAAGGATCTTCGAGAAAAAAACTATAGTGTTCTAATAATTGACCAGGAAAACGTAGTTTTGGCTGTTCGTAAAATGTAAGCTGCTTTTCGGTAGCGCGATCGCAAATTGTTTGCCAATCTAGTTTAGTAGGCAGGATCAATCCTAAATGTCGGGGGTAAATCCCTAATTGTCTGTTTAGTTTCTTGTGAGAGATATGACCAACCAGTTGAGTTCCGTAAAAGTTAAAAATAACGGCTGCTTTGTTCTCTCTACCTACCTCACAGCCTAAACTTAGTCCATAAAATTGTTTTGCCTCAGTAATATTGTTAATCGGTATAGCCAAATGAAAAATAGGCGCGTTAATCATAGCAACATAAGGGGTATAACACTTATATTTTATCTAGATTTGAGTTTTAAAACTTGAAAATGTAAAAAATGTGAGTCGATTGAGTTTAGATAAACTCCTCTATCCCATTTAGACATTCTCTAAGCGCATTAAGGTAGTATATTGTGGGGTATAAAAACAGATTAAAGACTATAAACAATTATGAATCAACGTGGAGTGGCCGTCTGGTTTACAGGATTTAGTGGTGCAGGCAAAAGTACTATTGCTGATGCACTTACTAATAAACTAAAATCTCAGGGGTGTCAGCTTGAGGTTCTAGATGGCGACGAAATTAGAGAAAACTTGACCAAAGACTTAGGCTTTTCCAAGGAAGACAGAGATACCAACATTCGTAGAATTGGATTTGTTGCCAAACTCTTAGCTCGAAATGGAGTCATTGTTTTAGTTCCTGTAATTTCTCCGTATCGCGCTATTAGAGAAGAAATGCGGGCAAATATTGGTAGCTTTATAGAGGTATTTGTGAATGCTCCTCTTTCTGTTTGCGAAGATCGGGATGTAAAAGGACTTTATAAGAAAGTCCGAGCAGGACAAATAAAACAATTTACTGGTATTGATGATCCTTACGAACCACCAACGAACCCTGAAGTAGAGTGTCGTACCGATTTAGAAGAAATATCCCAAAGCGTAGACAAAATAATTAGTAAACTAAAAGAATCGGGCTATCTCTTGGGGTAAGTAACAAAGCGCTAATCGGCGTTTTGTTAGCTGAATTATCATAATTTTAACTCTGAAAAACAGGATAAATATCGATAATTGCTGTATTTAGCGATCGCATCTCGGACACATTTGGGGATGGAGAAGGTTTAACTACGTAACAACCACTTCCAATCATTATATATGCTTTATTTGTTATAGGTATAGGTTAAATACAGCTATTTTTATACCGTGATCATTAAGCTAACAAAAAATTTAATCTCTGACCGTTAATAAAAAAATGCAGTTTTACAGCTAAATTTACTATGAGAGAGATTGTGTCTAATGCTTCAGATTTGCTTTTTAAAACAAATCAAATCATCTGCTTAGAATATCAGCATAATTGCCTTTATGGAGAAGTAATTCAGTTAATACCTGAGCGCAAATTATGCTGGTTTAGACCAATGTGCCTAGTTCAACTAAGCTGTAAACACAGCCAAGCAACGGACGTTAACCAAATAATTGATTTACAGTCTGGATCTGATTTGCTGTGGCCGATGAATTTATTCAGACCTGCTTTAGATACTGAAGTTATTTCTTTACTGGGTAGGTTAAAGGATCTGGATGAAACATTAATGCCTAAAGCATCGAGTCGCCAGTACTTGAATAAATTTGTGCGACAAGTTTGGCAAGCCAATAAAGATAAGTTTTAAAGTATGAAAAATTATCTTATTGTTATTATTGTTGGTTAACAAATCATATATCCAGAATGTTCTTCGAGTTCTTTACATTTATGCTTTAGCCTTGTATTCACTAGGAAAGAGCAGATATGTTTACAAGAAAACTAAAATTTTGTAAATTTTAATACCAACTTTCGACAAAAACTAAATCATAATAATTTATACCAATTAATAACAGCAGTTCAGGTTATGTAAAGTTAAGGTGAAAATTCAGTGATTACCACGGCATGAAACCGCTAAAAATCGATTATAAATGTAGGGTGTTTCTCATAGCAAAAGCAGACTTAAGCTGATAAACTTAATCTCAAGTCTTTATAAGTGAATAGGTTCAATATGTTTAGCCAGTATTTAGCCTCCCTGTAATCATATTTTTAGTACTTCATCTTCTTATCAAGATTCTGTAAAGTAGATTGAATCCGTAAAGTTACGGATTATTGTTAAGACACAGAACTATTTTTTAAAGTAATATCTAAAGCGGAAAGCAATAAAGATGAGCAGCACAAAGTTACGAACAGAATTCACCACTTTTAGACCAGAAGGTTTTTTGAGTGCAGCCAATGCCTCAGAATTTTTAGAGAAGTTAACTGCAGAAATCAAATCTTCTGTAAACTCTGCTCTACTTGTAAATATGGAAGCAGTAGAGTTTATGGATAGCGCAGGATTGATGGTCTTAATCAAAGCTTTTCGCCTAGCTCAAAGCCTAGGGTATAGGTTTGGAATTTGTTCTCTTGCTCCTTCTGTACGCATAATGTTTGAGCTTACCCAATTGGATAAAGCTTTTGAAATATTCGAGAATCAAGATGCGTTTCAAGGAGCAATCGCTCAGTAGCCTTTACTAGGTTGATCTATTAAAACGCTATTAGCGAAAAGGAAGTTAAAAAGGCAGTGAAGACTTGGCTTTTTTAGCTTTAATTATTTTTATAGCTATTCATTGCCTGGAGCATTTGTAATTTAACATTATTATTTGGGATTATTAATCTACTCTAGCCAAAGCGACTAGTAACTCTTCCCATTAGGTTTTTGTAATTTACTGCACCCCAATGACGGCTATCTGTACTGGCTGCAAGATTATCGCCAATTAGAAAGCAGTTGCCATCATTGTCAATAGCTGTAACTCTTTTGATTATGGTTAATTCTGAATATAAAGGATGAGTTGTAACTACAACATCATTAATTTTGGGCAAAGTTTTGTGATAAGAATAGGGATTGACAAGGATTTCTTCACCTGGCTGTAACAAAGGCAGCATTGATTTTCCAGTAACTTTTAAGCGTTTTCTTTGACGTAAGAGCCACCATAGGAATTCACAATAGTCAGCCTTTGGTAGGATGGGTGTCATTTTTTTGATTGTCAATCAATAGAAATAATTGCTTGGTATCCCTCTTTTGTTACTTTCCGAGATAGATCTTTACAGTGAGAGGATTACAGCCATTTTAAAATTTTAGTTTTTATTGTTAAAAAAAAATAAGCAATTCTTTTCTCTATAAAGGCTCTAGAATTTAGAAATGACGAAAGTTTTCGGAGTTTGACATAAGAGGGTTATAAGAGACCGATGAATAGACAAATACCTCTAAAACATTCAGGCTAAGTAATTCGTTCACATTCAGGTTTTACATTTAATTAAGCCTAGTTACTTAGTTACAAGCGTTCTAAACCACAGTTTTTTAAGAATAGCCTAGTGCAGTCATAGTTTGTTCAAACAGAGGAGTTATTTCAGATGGCAAAGCAAAAACTTGATTATTTTGTCTGCTAGTAAAAGTTTTACTCGCATAATCAAACATTTTGTCATCATGGGGCAGCTCACAAAAATCCAGTAATTTCTCTAGAACATTTTTGGGTCGGGCAACTAATTCTTCGTATTTAAGCAAATAAACACACTCTGAAAATTGCTCCATTAACTTTAAACCTTCTTGCATCGTTAAAATCCATTCAACTGTTGCCATATCGATATGGTTAGAATAGCCTTTGATTGCCACTATGTTATTCTGTAAAGCTAAATTGTTAGCGGCTATTTGTTCTATCAATAGATGCCATTTGCGATTATTGAGCCCCCACCAATCATGAGTGTCATCTTTGACATTAGAACCAAGACGTTTTGACCATCCATCTATTGATAGACAAGTATCCCAACCATTACGAACTAAAAAGATAAATTTAGCATCGGGAAAAATTTGTCGTACAAAAGGTACCCGAAAAATGAGTTCTGGATACTTATCTACTAATCTAGAGGAAGCAACAGCAGTTAGATAGGTACCAAATAAACGATGTGCTGTATGTGTAGCTAAATCGTTTGCATCACCTGTTTCTAGACGATAGCGAGTATCTCCTTGACTATAACTACCGATCAAATCTTCTTTTGGATAAATTGCATGCCAAAGTGCTTTTGGTTCGTTAAGAAAGCCTACTTGCTTGTGTAAGGATAAAACTACTCCCAAAATAGTAGTACCGCTGCGCCCCGTGCCAATTATAAAAATAGGTTTTTCAACTTTTTTAAGCTGTGGTAAACCTTGTGCGATTGCAAAAAACTTAAAAATTAAAGGGTTAATCCATTGACCTTTAGTAGTTAAAGGTCTACCTTCAAAAATAGCATAGCTAATTAGACGAGATAAGGCTTTTGTGGGTCTTGTTTTTATATATAAATTATCAAGTTGAGCAACCATTCTCAAGACTAATTGTTAAATTCTTTCTATAATACCATACTCCTTGATTGCAACAATGTCTGTTCGAGAAAACAATTAAGTTTTAATTTTTTATTCAGTGTTCATTTGAGTAATAGAATATGGGGGAAGTATAATATTTTGCTCTGTTTTACCTATTTTTTCTTGCAATATTCCTGGTTTAGTAATCAAATCTCTTGGAGAACCTGAAAGAATTTTATAATTTATTTTTTCTGGGAAGAAAGAACTAATTACAACTTCAATTTGGCGAGGAGATAAATTGAGAATTAGTGAATTTTGTTGTTTTTGATTGGTAAACATCCAGCCATACAATGCGGGAAAAGGAAATTCGTCTTTACCTGTTAGGATAGGATTATTAGCAAAATCAATCCTTTGAGCGTTAGTCATTCCTTCAGTTGCATCGCCTAGCATTTTTAGAGCAGAACCCGTAGCTGACAGGGCAAGAGGTTGAGATACAGCGTTTTTATCCGAAGGATTATTAAAGCTTTTTTCATTTTTTAGAATAGTTGAGAATTGAGAACTACCGATTAACATGTGATTACAGGCCATATCGATACGAGGATCTTCTAAGAAAAGTAAACCCATTGATAAGGCATACATTCCATGAATCCAACTTCCTACAACTCTCTGTCTTTTTGCTTCTTGAGTTGTATTAATCCTTTCTATTAAATTGTATTCTGTAACCCAAATTTTCTTGTTCTCAGGAAAATCGCTAATAGTATTACTAGTCTTGTACCAGCTTTTAAAAGGCTCTCCCAAAATAAGCGGAACATCTTCTTTGAGGAAATAAGGATATTTTTCAGTTGATATTTTTCGGTTGACCAAACCATTGCTAGGATATTTATGAATAGTTATCGCATCTGCTAAAGGCAAGCTTGTTGCAATAATTTCTTCATTCCATTGATAATCTCGGCTCGATCTATTTTTTCCTCTACTGCCTACTCCAATTACGGCAATTTTTGCTTCAGGAAATTCCTTTTTTATTGCAGATATCCATTGATTGGCTGTTTTGGCATAATTCTCAGGGCGAGGAAACATTTTACGATAATTTTTTGTGCCAAAGTAAAATTCATTACCAAGCTCAACGTACTTAACGGGTAGCCCTAAATCTCTTGCTGTTTGTAACATTTTTAGTTGAGATTTGAGATTGGAAGTAAGCATATTCAAAGCAAATACTGGAGTTAAACCATTTGTTTTGAATTCAGCAGAAAAATCTTGAAGTTTACTTGCAGTATATTGACGGTCTTTATTTGACAAAAAATGAGGTAAACCTTCAGGCAAATTATTAATGTCTTCTATTAGTCCCCCTTTCTGCCAATTCCAATAATTAGACTCAGCTCCTCCTGGTATACGTATCGTTCTCAGATTTAATTTGTTAACAGAATTCCAGAATTTTTGGTTGTCCCAAGATTTAACTCGCAGAGAATTTACATTAGAACAGACATAATTAGGTGAAAACGATCGAATAGAAGGCGAGAGAGTAGCGATAGAGAGTTCCTGAGTATTAGATTGAGTTGAAAATTGTTTCTTTTGAGCTAACGACAAATTAGATTTTTTATTATTTATACAAGAAGTTGTTTCTAGTAAGAGGATAAAGAGGATAAATGTTAAAACAAGCAGATTAATGAATTGAGATAAATGACTATTTTTACTATTTATTTTCATATTCAATAGCTGATCCTACATTTTATTTAATACAAATCCATTTGAGGACTGTTTATTCCTTTTCAGCCAAAGACTAAAAATATCCAAATCCAAACCAACTTAATAATTTAATTGTAAGACTACATACTTTAATAATTAAAAAATCTTGATGATTTTCAAATTTACTATTTCAACAATCTTGACAAAACAAGATAAAAAAATGAAAAAATAATTTGTTTGCAATTAATTTAGTTAATACAAAACTTTGTATTAGATTAAAAAAAATTATACTTGATTAGCAGTTAAGATGTTGGGAAAATAAAATTTATTTGCTAAAGTTATTAAAGTTTATAAACCTATAAGCAAAACGCTTGATTAGTTTTTATCATAATACTTTCCGGTAAACGCTTATCAATTTTTGATAATGATTTTGTGAATTAAAATGTGTTTCAACCTTGCGTCTACCAGCTAAACCCATTTCCCTCGCCTGAGTTAAATGTTCAGCCATCCACAGCATTCGTTCTCGTAATTGTTCTGCATCTCCTGGATGTACAAGATGACCATCAATGCCGTCAGTTACTATCTCAGTCATTCCACCAATTCGGCTGGCAATTACTGGTCTTCCATGGGCAAAAGATTCAATCAAAGTTAGACCAAAAGTTTCATACCATTGCGATGGGGTTATAGTACAAATACTATGGCGAATAAGTTTCTGTAACTCTCGCATGTGCTTAAATCCTAACAAACTTATATGATTTAGCTCTCTTTCTTGAATTAGTTTCTCTAGCTTTGGACGAGCGGTGCCATCGCCTACAATCAATAGAGGAGTATCCTTAATTAACGATGCAGCTTCAATTAGAGTAAAAATTCCTTTAGATTGCTCTAATCTTCCAAAGTAAAGAAAGTATTCTCCTAGTACTGTACTTGGTTGGTAATCTGATGTATCAATAAAATTATGTACTGTAGTTACTTTATCTGCTAAAAGACCTAATTCAATTAATTTCTCTCTTTGAAAATCACTAACCGCTATAAAATGATCTATTTTACTGACTGAACCTAACATTTTGGAAACAGAAGACTCTACGGTACTTAAGATCGACCTTGATAAAGAACCTCTATTACACCTTTTTAAGGTTGCCTGCCAAAAAGCGTGACCATTACAAGCTTGGCATATATTACCATTAGAGAGAAGAGTATAAACAGGACAAACTATTTTGTATTCATGCAAGGTTTGCACTATAGGAACATCAGCTTTTTTGAGTGGCGATAAAATTGAAGTAGTAAGTTGACCATAGTAAATATGTAGATGTGCAAGATCGATTTGATGGTCGTATAATAAACTTTCCATAGACAATGCAGCAGATCTTGAATATACGAATTCAAGTAAATCTTTTGGAGTTGGTTGCTCAAAATCTATCCTTCTAGGAAAATATTTAGACCAATGAGTAATTTCGTTTTTAGGATGTTTTGCTGCAAAAGGAATCACTTGGTGACCATAGTGATTTAACAATTGAGCAAGAGCGAATTGATATCGCTCCGAGCCACCTCGAATATGGTAATTTTGACCAGCATTAACAATTGTAAGACTCACTGATATCTTAGTTGGTTGTAGGTTAGATATTAAATAGTTAAATAGGGTAATTTATAATTACTTGTTTGTAATTACCAAGGAATAGGACGAGCCAATAGATCTGCTAAGATTATCTTTTCTTGGTAATAATATTCCTCGAGTTTCTTTTGAATTGCTTCTGGAATTTCAACTGTTTCATTAGTTGAAGCGGTATTGAGTCTATAATAGAGCGTATCAAACCAGCGTCTTACTTGGCGTAAGAAAAAATGAATGGGTAGGTTATATGTGTATTGTCGAATGTTAGTACGAAACCGTTCATAAGCACCATGTAGTTTTGGATTTTTCATGGTTTTAGTCTGATTAAATATTTCAAATTTGTATTCATCGTAAAAAGTAGAATCAATGCCAGCAAAATCACAGACATTTTTGACTACAGAACGAGGAGATGAGCATAAATCTTCATAAAAACCAATATAGACATTATCACGACCAAATATTTCAAAATATGGCTGCAAGTAATTTGAATAACATCCTTGTTTGAGCATATTGAAAAAGTGAATCTGTGGAATAAATTCGGATGAGTTTTTACTATCTTGCACTTCTAATTTAGAATTCTCTTGTTCTAGCTGTTTCTCCACATATTCCTCAAATATCATTTCTTTAGGAATGAATGCTCTTTGTTTTGCATATCTATAGCAAGAAATTAGTCGAGAGATCGGTTCACGGAGAATAAAAATAACTTTGGTATTGGGTAATGATGTCTTGATTCTTTGAGGAGTACCCCACGAATAGAGATAATCAGGTGAAGCCTCCATCCTTAAATGCTCTAAGCTTAATTGACTCGGAAAAAATGTATTGTATTTCTCTAAACCTTGTGACCAGTTAGTCCCAAATGATGGTACCAAATAATCGTTATCAATAAAAAAACGAGTTTCTTTTTTAGCAGCAGCACAGACTTTCGGATGAGCAGCTAAGTAATAAAACAAAGATGTTGTTGCAGCTTTATTAGTACCGCCAATAATTAAATATTGATGTTCTAGGAAACTGGACATAATTAAAAAGACAATTATAAATTTGATTTCGAGAATAAACAATAAGAGACTACTGTATTGTTTTATTGTTAACTTACCACTTTTTGTACCTTTCCTATTTTTCTTTAATTGGTGAAATCATGTTTGAAAAACTAAAAAGATAATAAAAAGTCATCATTGATATTTTAATTTTGTCTAGCCATGATACATTAGATAAATAATAGTTTATATAATTAATTCCTTCATTGTTCATTACTCTATTTTTTAAATAAATACTGATACCTCTAGCAAAAATTTTATTAGTATATCTAACAAATTCTGGTAATTTTAAGTGCATGAAATAAGCAACAACGATATTTTTATATGCTCTTCTTTGTGCAAATATCTTTCCCATCTTTAAAGTATTACCATTATCCTCATGTATTCCCTGAACTGCTAATTTCTTGTCTAGAAAAAAACCTTGACTCAATGCGATCGCTATAACCACTAAATAGCGATCTGCTCCTCTTGTAAGAGATTCAGTCATGGGGAGAATTGACTTAATTAAAGAGTGCTGAAAACACAGTCCTGAAGTTGGAGGAGGATAAAATGGGAGCTTACCATGTTTTATTTGTGTTATAAAGTTACATTTGCGCGAGCTTTTTTCGCGGCTAACTCCAACAAGTTCTTCAGAACTCTTATCTACTAGGTTGAGGGAGTGAAAGCACCAGCCAATATCTGGATGCTCTGTAAATATATCAACAATTTCTGCTACTTTTTTTGGTAAAAAAACGTCATCAGAGTCAAGAAAGCAAATAATATCTCCTTTGCTAACTGCAAAACCAGCATTAAAAGCTGACGCTTGCCCAGCATTTTCTTTAAAAACAGGAGTAATGCGATCGCCATAGCTAAGAATAATTTGTTGTGAGTTATCAGTAGAACCATCGTCTACAACGATTATCTCCTTATGGCAATAAGTCTGACTCAGAACGCTATTGATAGCGTCTGCCAAAAAAGATTCATAATTGAAATTGTTGATAATAATGCTTACGAGAGGCTCATTTTTCATTGATTTTTTTAAAATAATAATAATATAGTTAACTGTAAAATCTCTGCTATTAAGATTAAATTATAAAATTAAAATGTATTTATGAAAGCGCAGCTAGTATAGATACATTAGCGATATAACTATATTAATTGTCTTCTAATTACTTTTTTTAAAACCCTCACATTCTCTTGAGGGAAACAAATAACATTAAAATCAACTGTATAGGCAAAGTAATTTGATAGAACATTGCAATAAAATTAGCTTTTTTCTGCATTATAATTATCCTCAATAATGAAATACACCCTTTTTATAAAAACCAAAAACTGCTTCAAGGAAATTTTCATGATGAAGTAAGTTTTTCTTGGCTATATAAATTAAACATCAAACCTGCAAACAACCAAAAATATAAACTATAAATGCGAAATTCAATAGTTCGATTAAAAAATAGTAAAAAAATAGTAACCAAAGTTATAGCTAAGACAGATAAAGATATTTCTTTAATTACTTTTTTTTGGGTTCGAATATATATAATTCTAGCCCACCTATATAATCTATAATATGTCCATATCATAGTAGACAAACCAGCAACACCGTAGAATGACATGATTGCAACCCAGTATACATCTTTAAACCCCTCTTCTGTCCACACCTTGGTCAAGAATGATGTCGGACTATTATTAAGATTTTCAATTGTTAAAAGCTGATCTGGACCATATCCTAAAAATGGCTTGTTATAAATCACAGTTAATGGAATACCTGTCAAAGCACCAAGTCTTTGTTGTTTGGCAATATTAATATATCTTTCTGTGAAGATCCCTGTGATGTTATCAACTACGCTTTGTTGTATTTGACGGTCGTTTCCAGCATATTGTGGGCCATTGAAATTATCAAAAAAGTTAATATTGATCAATATAAATATAATAGGAATTAATAAGCTAGTTAGGATTAGTATAATTCCTATACGTTTTTTCTTTCTTTTATAAAATTTAAGTAGCGAATATGCTAGCACTATTATTACAGCAGAAATAACACATATTCGCACGTAGCTTAAAGCAATTACAATTATTGTGCCAAATATTAAAATACTTGAGAATACATTTTTTTTCTTGCTGCTACTCTTTACCAAATAAGATTTGTCATATTTTAGAACTTGATGATTTGCTATATACATTCTACTGATAATTAATATCAAAAATAAAGTCATAAAGGTAGCAAATAATACCGTGTCTCCTGTAGTCCCATAAATACTACCTATTTCTCTTCCTGATAAGAGTGTATAATTTTTTGTAACCCCTCCAATGTCAACCTCGCTAGACCTTGGTTTAAGAAAGTCATCAATTGCTCCCCTACTTAAAAACTGAACTATGCCAATAGTAAGTTGAGCTGTTCCTACATAAATAAAGTAGCGTATAATCGTATTCGCCCGCGTTAAAGTAATATTGATATTAACTATTAAATAAAATAGAATTATATATCTTATAACAGGTCTAATACTTGTTATGCTTTCAAACACATTTGCTTTATTTACGATTGCTGACATCAATGCTATTCCCAAAAAGATGACTATTGGCAGATCTAATGGTGTTCTAAAAAAAGATATTCCTTTAATTAATTTTTGAATAATAATAATGGCAAACAAAATATAAATAGATAGTTCACTTAAAAAACGGGCATAAAAATAAAGTCGATCTGAAACTGGTAAAAATTTAAGTGTAAAATCTTCAAATGGTATAAAAACAACAAGAAACAGTATTAGCCAGTAGCTTAGCCGATCTAAGAAGAAGCCTTTTTTGTGTAATAAATTATTTTGGGTATTTGTGGGTGACAGCATAAATATTCTATAATTTAACTTTTGATTTAGAGTCTATTTTGATATAAATCTATTAAAAATATCATCTTTAACACAAAGATTTTAAATGGTCTGATTTTAGATTGACTGTTAATGCTAAACTTCAATGAAACTGCAAATAATTTGATTGTATACTAATGACGGAAGCTAAAAAAATTTTGTTTAATGAATTCGCCATACCTTTTTGACAAGTAGAGATAAGATGCAGGTCTAAGTTATACTTCAACCGATAATAAAGAAAGGTATTGTAATTATAATATTTACCTATTACTTAGAATCTGCCTAATGCAGTAGAGTTTATCCCTATTTTGTTGCGTACCCATATAACTTGTAAAGTATTTACTACAACAGTACTAATTGCGGTAGCGGCCGCCGCACCGTTAATTCCCCAGTTGGGAATCCACAACCAATTTAAAATAACGTTCAGCAGTACGTTAACCACACTCCCTTTTAGGTTATATGTTTCGTTACCTGTCATATTTAATATAGTACCCACCGAACCAGCGGCAATACTAAATAATTGTCCCAGACACAATATGGTTAAAGCCGATCTAGCCCGTACAAACTCAGAGCCAAATAAAGATAAGTACCAGTTACCACCAAAGAGCAGAAAGGCAGCAATTGGTAGAGACATTAACAACATCATCCGCGAGCTCTTGGTAACTACTTGTTGAATTTTCTCAAGCTTTTTTTCTGTATATAGACTGGCTATACTAGGACCCAAAACACTATTAATAGCCGTCAAGACAAATGCAAGTAATTGTACTCCTTGAACAATAGGACCATAGAGACCTGCTGCTTCAGTTCCTTTTATTGCTCCTAGCATTAAAACATCACTGCGGGAAGTAATTACATACATACCACCTAAAAGCATAAAAGGCAAAAGTTTAGTCGACCAAGTTTTAGTTTTATATTCACATGCTGTATGCTTAACTGGTTCTGGCAAAGCTTTTTGCAATAAGTAAATTCCGATCGCAAAAGTTATAATAGTAGCAATTAGTCTTGTTCCTAAAACCCAAGCTGCTGTTAATTGTTGATCAACAAATAGATACAAACACCCAGTTAAAACCATTACTACTAGAGGAACAATGAGCATTTCTGGCATTAATCCCATAAAGACTCGATTTAAACCTTTCATTGTCGAAAGCCTGACGTTTCTCAATGCCGTTAGTGGCAATAGCAACATAGCTATAACGAATGCCAGAAACATCTGAGGTTGATCTTTGATATCTAAATTCCAGACTATTGCGATCGCAATAAAGGCGATGACCAAAGAATTTACTAATACTATTTGATTTGACCAACGCAAAATACCACGAAGTAAACCCCAAGAAGATTGCGCCTTGTATATAGCCACTTCCCGAACTAATAAACTATCTAGTCCTAGAAGTGCTGGAATAATTAGTAACTGATGCCATGCCAAAGTATAACTGTACACACCAAGACCTTTTACTCCCAAAAGGCGAGCTAGCAAAACATTAAGTACAAAACCCAAGCCTGAAGCTACAATTTTCAAACCCATCACACCCATAAAGCTTTTAAAAAAAGTATTTTTTAGCTTTTTCAATAGAAAAGATGGTAAGAAATTATTCAAATATTTTTTCAACTTGGTCATAAAAATTTAGCCAATTTTTCTAGTAAGTCACACTCTGTATAAAAAGATAATGGAGATTAGAAATTGAGCTTGGCAATTTTGTACATATATTTATTTAACAAGTTCTCAAGCATCCTTAATTAATTACCTACTGACAACAATATAGTATAGTTATCGTTTAAATTGGTGTATTATTATTTGTTATCTAAGTATTGTTTGATTTTTAATCATATAAAACTTTGTTTCTGACCAAAGTCCGAAGTAATGCAAGATAAATATAACAACTATGAGCTTAAATTTTTGTCTTACATTAATTGAAGAATCTAAACGATATAGCTTGCCAAAAGCCGATTTTGTCGGTGGTTTCAAACGCCATAAAATTTTCGTCAATCTATGATAATTAAGCCTAAATCTATTATCTATAGATAAACTATCAATGTCATAACCTCCTTTTCTAACCCTGGCTATTTTTTTAGACATTTCTTTTAAAGAAGATCTGGCAGGATGTTCTACACAAGCATTTTCAGCATAAAGTTGGGAATATCCATGTTGAAAAACTCTTTTTCCCCATTCTTTGTCTCCTCCAGATTGTAAATTACTGTTAAAAGTACCCACGTGATCGACAACTGTTTGACAAGTAAATAAATTAGCCGTCGCACCGTATTGATGCTGTTTAATGTCTTTTTTTTGATCCATAAAAGATAAGCTGTCATAAAGTTCGACGGCATTTGGGTTTTGAGGATTTTGATAAAAAAAATCAATTTTTCCTGCTACCAATCCACAATTCGGTACTGATAATAAACGCTTTACACCATTTACTAACCAATCTGAATTGGGAATGCAATCCGAATCTGTAAAAGCTAATATCTCTCCTTTAGCAATAGCAATGCCTCGATTGCGAGCAGCATAAGAACCAGGCTGATTTTCACGGGTAATTATAACTTGCTGAAACCTAGAGATCAACTCCTCCCAATTTTCCTCCGAGCCGTTATCAACAACTATTACTTCATATAATTCTTGAGGATAGGTTTGATTATCTAAGGCGACCAAAGTTTTACTTAATCCTTCAAGATTATTCAGGACGGGAATAATGACTGAAACAAACTTGTCTAAAGAATTCACCATTTTGAAATCTAGCTATTAACGATTAAATTAAAATAATTTGTTGTCTGAGATTTAAAATACAGTTATTAGGAGTAAATAATATTTATTGTTGTTGAGCTAGTACTCATTTAAATTAGGATTTTTAAAATCTAGACTTTTTATAACTAAGCTTTTGGACAAGCGAAATAAATGAATAATAGCTTATTGTTTTTCATATTGCTGAGACTAATAATGTTTATCATTCCAAACAGTGCTTTCTCTCTCGTTACGTAGCAGTACTAAACCAGCAAGAGAAATAACGGTAAAAACTATATT
The DNA here is from genome assembly GCA_038259125.1 of Chroococcales cyanobacterium. GTDB lineage: Bacteria > Cyanobacteriota > Cyanobacteriia > Cyanobacteriales > Xenococcaceae > Waterburya. The sequence goes on from JBBSPC010000001.1 coordinate 88,526, forward strand.
AGCCAGCAAAAGTGGTTTTATATCAGAATTACTGGCTTCGTCTGGTAATTCTGGTTCTGACAGTAATTGTATAGCTGGAAAAGTTGGAGCATCATCCTTGATATCGGATTGAGCTGTCTTCGAGGTTAGGAGAGCCTCAGTAAATTCAGCCTCTCGCCGAAGATTCTCTAACGGTAATTGTTCCCGAGCAAGATATTTGAGGCGGGAATTTAGTTCCTGAATCTGGTTATCCAAAGTTTGTCTTCTTACGGTTAGACTTTGTTGAGTAGTCCAAGTCGCTGCTAATTTTTTCATCATACTTTCTTCATTTTCACCTCTATCTTGACTATCATCAGAACTTTTAAGGTTTAATTTTTCTAAAGTTGCTCGCTCTACCGGTTTGCCAAGAACTGAACTACCTCGATTTAACAGAGCAGTTTCAACTTCTCTCAGTTTTTCCTGTTCGTTTTGAATGGTGGGAGCATCAAATGTAAATCTGGATTGTAAATCTATAAGATTTGCACCAAGCTGACTGTACTCTTGCAGATATTGTTGAAACAGCCGATCAGCCTGAAGACTTGAAGCATCAACTGCTTGCTGAGGAGAAAGCTTTAAAGTATCAGATAATAACTGAATAGAATTGTTTGTCTCTTGCAATTCTCGTTCTACTTGACCTTTTTGCTGGCGCAAATCATCTACTTGTTGGGCAAGATTATTAACTTGTTCGGGATTAATTAGATCTGAATCTATCTTGCGCTTATTTAATTGCTGTCGCAATTCTTTCAACTTATTTTGCTCGGCTTGCCTTTCACCACGAACTTTTTCTGCATCTTGTTTTGCTTGACTGACTTTAAGAAACTCTATCTGTTTGACCATTGACTGTTGTAAAGCGATCGCTTTAGATTGAGCTTCTTTTGGAGTATCTCCTTCAATACTAAAAGCAATGATAGAGGAATTATCAATTAGTTCAATTTCTGGTTCGCCAAAATCTGCCAACGATAGATTGACTGTCATAGCAGCTTTTGATAATACCGATGAACTGCTGGCTAGATATAATATGTCATTTCGAGGATCCAAATCTTCAATCGAATTATCAGTTCCAAAATCAGCTTGACCCACATCTGGTAAATCAAGATTTACTTTTGCTTTTCCTGGTAAAATTACTGACCATTCGCTGGTGTAGATAGGAGGCTTAAATTTAAAATATAACAAGGTTAAACTCCAAACAGAAATGTTTAGAACAGCCCAACCAATTAGCCAATCTTTCCAACGAAACCTTTTTTCTGGCTTGGCTTTATTCCACGATTTTTTTGTAGTGACAATCGCGCTATTGTTCGAGTCTAAACTTAGTTCATTTCTGGAGTTGGGTTCTGAAGTTTTAAATTTATTCAATCGTGAGTTGTTTGTTCCCACAGAACTGGATGTAGATGAATTAGTTTCAACCCAGTGATCCTTAGCTAGTTGCCCTGGTACTAGTGAAGCGATCGCTTCACTAGTACCTTGGGATACAAGTCTAATTGATTTTTTGATTTCTCTGGCTGAAAGGCTTTTGGATAGAAAAATTTTTGCTCCCGCTTCTAGAGATTTAGCAGCATATTCTTCACTATCAAAATTACTGAGAACTATAATTTTAGTATTGGGGAATTTGTGATTAATAATTTTGGTAGTTTTGATGCCATTCATCTTAGGTATATCAAAATCCATTAGTACAATATCTGGCTGCAAAACTTCTATTTGTTTCAAGGCGCTATCACCATCAGTGGCAGTACCAACCACCAGAATATCAAGGGCTTGCTGAAACATATAAAGTAGCTTTTCTCGAATTACTTTTTGATCGTCTACGATAAGAATGCGAATCATAATTAAAAAACTGATATTTATGAGTATTTAATTAGTTGATTTATTGGTAAAGCTATTAGTAATAGACCTCTTTCATAAATACGAAATTTAGAGCTTTCAGAGATTAGTATTAATTCTATACTTTATATACTCTAAATCGCATTTAGACATTTGCAAAATTATTCATGCAAAAGGTCTAATAAAGCTAGAAATTCTACAATCAAGCTATTCCGCGAAACAAACTTTACGGGCTACTCGGCAATGCTTTGTTGAAATGACAGGCTTACACCAGATGAATGCCGTCTATGTTTTCACCTCCAAATCCATTAGCAGAGCCATCAAAAAATGAGCTAAAGCTGCCGCTAGTGTCAGAACCAATCGAGCTAGGGTCAAAGGTAAAAATATCGGCACTATCACCACTGACACCTGGAACAGCGAAAGCTCCTTGGGTGGTCAGGTAAATCTCACCAGTATTGTCAATCCGGGCACCCGTAACATTTTCCGCTGTACCAGATAGACCGACATCGGAACCGTCGAAGTAAGTTTCCCAAGTTCCACTAGTTGATGCACCTAAACTCGTTGCCTTGAACGCCAGTAGGTCTTCCGCCTTCCTAGCCCCCCCACTACTAGTAGCACCAGGAACGATTACATCACCAACAGTACTGATTACTAAACGACCATCTGGGGCAAATGCGATCGCATCGATGTCTTCGCTACTCCCAGTCAAGTTAACATCTGAACCATCGAAATACAACTTGTAAGTTCCAGCCGTGTTGCTCCCCGTTGAAGTAGGAACAAAGCGCACAATATCATTTTCATCAACACTACCCACATCTGGCAGAGTAACAGTTTGATTAAAACTCAGCAAGATATTGCCGTCTGAATTTAGGTGGAAAGCATCAACGTCTGCCCCGCTTCCATTTAAACCTACATCCGAGCCATCAAAGTAAAGTGACCAAGCTTTGGCAGTGGTATCAAAAGCCAAAATATCTTCATCCTTGAAAGAAATCCCATTTACTGTACCATCAGTAGATGAGCTTACATATGTAGTGCTGGATCCTGGTGGTTGGGACGATCCTCCTCCCAACGAAAATTCGTATATTTTACCGTCATTTTCGGTAGGATTGACGTCATTATCGACTCCGCGGTCGGTGATATAGGCGCTTTTGCTATTAGGATCGTTGCTGCTCGGCCCTACAGCTACACCGGCAGGTTTGACGGCATTGGCTGCTGAAATATCATACGCGTTCACCAGGATTCCATCAGTAGATACCTCGAATAGTGTATCGGGGTTACTAACTAAAAATAAATTACCGCTCTTTGGGTCGAATTCGATACCTTCAGGATCGGTGAGTCCGAATCCAAATGTATCGAAACTACTAATTAATTTGCCGTCTATTGTGGTTTTATAAATCTCGTTATCATGCCCATCTGCAATAAAGAGAACTTTTTGACTACCTAAATCAGCGAAGGCAACCCCCTCAGAATCCCTACCGAAGGAATTGGTTGCAGAAAATTTCAGCAAACTATCATCTCCGCCACCAGGCAGACCATCATTTCCTGGGTTAATTGTATATATTCCTCTAAAGGTTCCAGTGTCATCGGAAATAAAGAAGCGCCCGTTCGAGCCAAAACTAGGGTCGAAGCTGATTCCAGTCGGTTCATCGGAGAAGCCTGTCGTATCACCAGTACCAACCACCCCACCAGACCCAGTAATATCCCAGACGTTCACACCCTGAAAAGGAAGACCAATATCTTCCTCTATTTCTCCATCACTAATTACAAAACTGTCAGTAGAGCTGACGTAAGTAATGCCTGACGGATCAGGACTAGGCGGTGAAAACTGGGAGCTTTTGATGGTTTGCACTAGCGTCAAAGACTCAGTAGACTTACGGAAGGTAGCTGTTTGAGGGCTAGGTGGTTCTACAAAAGACAACTCAACGACCCCTAATTGTCCATCCGTAACATACAGACTCATCTGCTCTTCGGGATCCGTGCTGTCTCCGCTTTGGGCAAAAACCATTGCCTGGGGATCTTGCAAGCTAAGTTCAGATAAATCTCGAGTTGCCACCAACTGACCATTCTGGTTTAATTCGTATAAAGTCCTCTGATTGGGACTTAAAACCTGTAAATTGTCAGTGCTTGAATCGAAAGCGATGCCTCGGGCATTATTTATGTCAGACGGCAGGTCTATCTGAGATGTTGTGGCTACATTAAAGTTTCCATCAGTATCAGGTTCGATTACGAGGATCTGTTTGGCAGCACCATCAAGAACATAAAGAGTTCCGTCAGGAGCAACAGTTATACCTCGCGCATTTTTAATGCCAAATGGTTTAGCATCAATTTTGGTTAAGGTATCAGAATTTAGTTTGCCGTCAGCTCCTAGCTTTGCTTCGATCAATTTGTTACCGCTAGGATTCAAGCCTAACAAGCGCTTGAATTTGGGATCGAAAACCGTGTTGAGTGGACGGATCGAAGCTGGTAAGTCTACAGACCCGACTAGCTTGTCGTCGGTACTGATTTCATTGCCTCTAGTTGGCGCGGAAGGCTGACTTTCTAAAGTAAGCAGATTGCCATTAGGCAAGACGAGCAAACCTTCAGGCTGGACGACTTCGTCCTGCTCAAAAATATCATCAAAAATTTGTGCTTGCCTAACGAAAGCATTATCCTGCTGCTGTGCTTGAATTTCCTGCCCGTTAATCTCATTGGAATTGTTTAAATTAATATTTTCCACTATGTTTTTACCCGTTTGCTTGTGTTTTTAATATATACTGTTTTTTTGACTACGTATTAATACGGTTAAACTTCTTTATTTATTTTATGTATATTCAGATAAATATCTAGATAACGTTAATGAATAATTCATACTTAAATTTTGTGTAAGTCTCGATAAAATTTGTGGCAGTCAACCAGACGTAAGTCTTATATTATTTGTTTGCTTTAAGGCAAATTTTTCCTGACATATTCAAGCCATTTATTTGTATATCCACCATATTGCTGATTTAGATAGTAGATTTCGTCATAATAAATCTGCGATAAATACTGGGCTATATATTCAGGAATAACACCTTTATTACCGTAAGTATTCACTTTGTTCTTGTTTATTTTATTCAAGTAATCTGAAGATGCTTCTGTCCCTATAAAATCACAGATTCGAGCTAATAAATCTTCAGGACAATCAACTATCTCTTCAAAAAAACCAATAAATAGTTGTTCGGGTGCAAAATAAGTTTGCCACACTTCAAGTGTTTGTGAATAACTCCCCCTCAATAAAGAATAATTACTATTAAATTGATTTCTTAGTTCTATTTTAGAAAACGAATCAATTGTTTTTTCCTGTTGATACATATAGCTAAAAAAGTATGACCAAGCTCTTTCAATAGGATTGCGCATTAAAAAAATAATTTTAATTTTAGGCATAAGCTTATGAATGTGCGCTACAGAGCCTGAGCTTAAAGTTGAATAAGCAGGGGTTATTTCTCCAATAATTTTACCGAGGCCCAATTCAAATAATGATGAATACCAATCATCATTATTTTGACGATTAAATAAGTAATTGATGTCCCATAACAAGCCTTGAATATTAGGACTTTTAAAATTTACTTTCAATCTATTCTTAGCGATTCTTCGCCAACGCCTATTGTCACGTTGATTGTTAAACAACTGTTGTTTTAAAGCTGGAGAAAAATTATTTTCTTTATAATCAAAATAATGAATTTCTTTTATAGGCGGTAACCACAAGTCTTTATGTTTTCTCAAATTGCTATGCAACCATGTTGTTCCAGCTTTTTGAGCTCCTATACATATAAAGTGAGGAAACATTTTCACCTAAGTTTTTATAGAATAGTTTTTTTTATTAATCTTCATCAATTTTAATGCTCTTTTTAGCTGTGTGCCCTCTATGGTTAGATAGTGATGTGACAAAAAAGCATTAAGTCTATTTCTAAGAAACCGAATCGGTAGATGGGTAATGCCATAGATAAAACGTTTGACATATTGTAACCAAACAGGATCGTAAAGCAAACTTTTTAAACTCAAACCTACATAGGGTTGCCATCTAGTTTCATAGGAAAGCTTGAGTTTGAAATCTGGCTTATCTCCATCAAAATCATCGGGAATACCAGCCAATTCATAGCATTCTTCTAACGAATTTGGTCGCTTTTTATATTGGTAGAGAAACTCAAAATCGATCAGTTTAAGCCCCGCATGACGATCAACAATAATATTAGCAGGCTGGAAATCGATCGGAGCGTAACCTCGTTTGTAAAAAAAATTAAGAGTCTCTATAGCTTGCTTGGCAATAGACAAAGGTAATAACTTGCTCTGTCTATTTTGAAATAACAGAATATCATCATAATAAGGACAAATTAGATAATTTGAACCATAATCTATTAAAGTAGGAATTGCAAAATGTTTTTGTCTAAAAGATTGATAAACAAATAATTCTCGCCGAAAAAACTTTTCACAACCAGGTTTAAAAGTTTTCTTGACTGATAATTTATTTTGATATTCAATAAGTTCAACTTTGGCACGATTAGCAAATCTAGTTAAATCTCGTTTGATTGGATAAGTGGTCAAAAAATTACGGTGTAAGGCGACAATTTTCTGCTGAATTTTCGTACACTTTTCAGGCATCGCTATCTGTAAATAATTCCAAGCTTCTAGTTCGTTATCGCTAGAATGAATAGTATTACATTGGCGTTCTTTAGGAAGCAATTGATTGATAGCATCTCTGATCTGATTTTTAATCGCTATGCGACCATTAGATAGGTGAGGCTGCTTGGCTAATTCTGCTTCACTAGGTTTTGAAGGCATTAAATCTACTGCAATTATTACCATAGCGGGATCTCCTCCAGATTCAGGCCAAGGACCTTTGCCCCAGTTACCACCTCTAACTTGATATTTAACTCGCTTAACTTCTTCAGAGTTCAAAATTTTAGTTTCAATTATCTCAAAACCACCCCTAATTAAAAAATCTATAATTTTGGTTTCTAAGTGGCAATCGAGTGCCTTTTGACGAACAAAGAAAACAGCTAATCCATTTAGCTCTAGGTTTTTATTATGAGTAGAAGAAAACTGAGGCTTGTCTTTCTGCCAAATGTTACTGCTATCAAGACGAGCTAAAGTATCTTGTGAAGGTCGCCAATTAATACTACGCAAAAAATTATCTAAACTTTCCAGGGTAATATCAACCTTAATTCCTAAAGACTGTGCCAGATAATTTAGAATCTTAGTATATTCATGCTCTGGTGCTTGGTCTAATTTTGAGTCAGTATTTTCATTATTTTCATTTAAAGTTAAAACAATGCCTGACTTTTGACCTTTATGATAAATCGCATGATAAGCCAAACTATAAAAATGGATTTTTGGTTTTGGTACGCGAAAATGTTTTTTAAATGTAATCGAATCCTCTAATATTTGTCTTGCCAAAATAGGAGGATAATATGCCATATTTTTATAGGCAGTTCCAGGTAAACCAGAAACTGTATAAATATCGCAGGGGATAACACCCGGTTGCTTTTGTACAAGTGATTCGATAGTCTCAATATCCTCATCAGCAACAAGCATATCAATATCTTCGCCTGGAATGATTGCTGGTAAATCTTCAAACCAGCGCAAAATTGTATATTTAACTTGTTTTTGACTCAAAACTTTAAAAAAACTTTCCACACCTAAAATCGGTGAAATATAGCGTCTAGCGTTCGGAGAAACTCTTTTTAAGACCTTAATAATTAAGGTGGGTTGTTTAACCTGCAAATTGTCTTCCAAGCCAACAAAACCAATTACTTGAATCCGCTTGAAGAAGCTGTTTTTTAATAAACCTGGAAGACTTGAAAGTAGACCGATAAAACTTAGAGGCGCACACAAAACATATTGGGTATGTTTATATTCATCAAAAAACCATAGACGCTGTAACTGTAGTTTTTCTGAAAGAATTAGAATGTCTGCATTATTCTTTTTTATATTATAGGATTTGTCTACAGTTAAAATATTTTTATCTTGCTCGTTCTTGATAAATGAATCTTGTGTCAGTAAGCCCAAAAAATTATTTGATTCGCGATTTAAACAATAACTGGCAAATCTAATATTTCTTGAGGCTATTTCGATAATTCTGTTAAATTTTTTAAGAGGCTTGTCCAATTTGACATCTAACCTTCCACCCAAAAGAAGAGATAAAAATCTTAGTAACAAGCCAAGCTGATAAAAATATATGAAATTCAATTTTTTTTGGTTCATTTTTTAGGGACTGAAATGTGAATTAGATTGATTCCCTGCCAATTACTATGGAAGCGTTTATTATTATTGGCTTGACAGTAAACTGTTATACGCGACCCCTTATTAACCAAGTAAAGGGCTAAACGTTGTGCAAACGTTTCAAATCCACCATGATTACTCAGGAATCCCGCGAGTACCAAGAATTGAGATTTTAAGCTTTAGTTTGATTTTGCTAATACTAAGCAACCTAGAAAATATTTGAAATATTTTCTAGGTTAAGATATTGCATAAATTAGGTTAAGTGTGGTTTAAGATATTATTAACGTAAATCAATCTTCAAGTCAATACTTTTTTGAGTAAAATTACTGATGACAGGTGAAACTAAGTAGTTCCACTTAATCAAACATCAAACGTTTTACAGAAAAATCACCTTGTTTACCAAGGCTTGCGCCTTGGAAGGCAAAAGTTTTATGGCGTTGCTCAAGGTTAGTTCGATAAAGTTATAAAACAGCATAAGGAAGAGCAGACAAAGCTTTGGGGTCTAGATCGAGACGAGGTTTTTGGGTTGTGTCGCAAAAACTGAGGTAGGGCAGTAAAACTCTCAGAAGAAGAAGAGATTTAGCTAGCTACTGCGAAGATTTGATTGATGAAACAGATCTGTCCTATGACATCTCTCTCCAGATTGTCAATCTGTCCCTTACGGATCATATTCATCGCTTCGTAGCCTTTGATCAACAGTGGCAGGTTAAGAAACAATTGAACTAGTCAACTACGACATATAGCGTTTGATTTATGATTTGACACCAAAATATAAGTATGCAAAATCGATTACATAGCGATCGCCAAAAAGTGTTAAAACTTTCTCTACATACTTGGTCAAGCAAGTCCAATTAGAATAAGCTTTTATCTCGATCCATTCGTATTTCATAAATCGCCATAAAATTTCGATTAAGTTTAATTGCGGAGAATAGGTTAGTAACCAAAATATTTCTAATTTTTTTTGTTTCCACTGAGCTATTTTTTCTAGAAAAGCATTACTTGTATGAATGGGAGCATTATCTATAACTATTACGGTTAATTTGTCTATTTTTTGGGCAAAATTATCAAGAAATTTGATGACAAATCACCATTTATTTTACATTCAACAAACCAATAACATTCAGCCTTTTGCTTGGGTTACTTTTTAACCCTTGTTTATCTTCTTTGTCTTGCCAGGCATAAGGAACATATGGGGTAAGACAAAAACCAGTTTCATACAGACACCTCAAGTCTATAGCTCTTTGGAGTGATAATTTGTTTAAGGCTGATAATATTTGCTTTTTCCTCTTGTATACTTCTTTTTCAGGCTTGAATCCTACTATTTTTCTTAGTCTTTTCCATTTCATATTCAAGCATTTCAATATTCTTTTTATTGTATCTTTACTAGTTTCGATTCCCCATTCTTTTTTCGCTTTTTCTATTACTGGTTTTAAGTTTTTATTATGCTGCTTCGCCCACTGCTTTATTTGCAGCTTTTGCTGGTGATTGAAAACTTTTTTTCTTCCTGTTCCTGGTCGATTATATAACCCAATTAATCTTCTGTTTAACCAATTATTTTTCCAGTTATATATATTGTTTTCTTGCTAACGGAAAAAATCTTGATTAACTTCTCTACCTAATATCCTTCTTCCATCCAAAAAATACAGTGCGCTCTTAGTGCACTCTTTGACGCACCTGATATTTCTCACTATGACGATGTATTCTTCGTAGCAGTTTGATTGTTTCTTGACTCAGTTTTTGATTCAATTTTTATGATTAACTTATTTCTCTCTTAAATTTTCGGTTTATCTCTTGTTTTCAATTTTTGTGTAATTTATTTTGCACAGGTACTTAACTCTTTTCTGTCACTCTAGGATAATTTAACGAATTTGTGTCATTTTAGCTAACGAGAAATCAAGGGTTTAACCGACTTTGACAGAAGAGAGTTAATTTACTAATTCATGCAACAACGCCGGTCTCACCTTCACTATCAATAGCGCCATAGAGATATTTTGATTTTCTATTGACCTTGACGAGCGACCCCGCGTCGCCGTCAAGAGCAAGACAAAGGGCTTGCCCGCATATACTCGCGACTCGCGATTATAAGTCTTGTCTACTTTCCACAAGTCATTCGTAGACCACAAATGCTTTCGACAACGCTTATTGATCTCTGGTAAATAAGCCATTACCCAACGATAAATTGTTGTATGGTCAATCAATAATGCCCTTTCTGCCATCATTTCTTCGCACGTTACGATAGCTCAATGGATAACGCAGATACCATCTCACATTCAAGAGAATTATTTCAGCTTGGAAGTGCCGCCATTTGAAGTCGAGGGACGCTACGAAGCCAAGCAGCTTGTTCAATCGACTTGTTAAAAGGGGATTTTGAATTCATCCATGTTGAGTTTTATACAGTAATTATATACTACTTTGTTCTCATTTCAATTTCTTGCAACACAACCATTGGAAGTGATGAGTGTCCACTATTTGTTGTGATTTGACTCACAAGGAATTTGCGGAATGCAAATTAACTTTGGATTATAAGAAAAAATTTGAGAAGAAATTAATATGGCTTCAATTCATAGCAATAATATTATATATGGCAGTTTTGGTAATGACACCTTATGGGCTGGTGAGGGGGATGACCTTGTATATGGTTATGCAGGGAATGATAGGTTGAGTGGCTATCGAGGCAATGATACCTTGGTTGGAGGTGTGGGCAACGATGAAATCTTTGGCGATGATGGCAATGATTCCCTAGTTGGTGGCGACGGAAATGACTCTATATGGGATGGTATTGGAGATGATGTCTTAGATGGTGGTGACGGTAATGATCGGTTAGATGCTTACATCGGCAACGATACACTAATAGGTGGGAACGGCGACGATTTACTTATGGCTGGTGAAGATGTCGCTTGGGAGTCTGGCAAAGATTGGGGTCCTGATAGAGATGTCTTATATGGTGGTGCAGGCAATGATACGTTATCTGGTGGAGCCGAAGAAGACTTGCTTTATGGTGGCTCTGGTAACGATTCGTTAGGAGGAACATCAGGAAATGATACGCTATTTGGCGATGGAGGTATAGACAGTCTTTACGGTGGCGTAGGTGACGATCTTATGTTTGGAGGTGCTGATAGCGATCAATTGCGGGGTAACGAAGGCAACGATAGAATGTCAGGAGATAGCGGTAATGACTATTTGTTCGGTGCAGACGGTAATGACATCCTCATTGGTGGCAGTGGCAAAGACACATTAGATGGAGGTTCAGGCTCTGATATCTATGTATTAGAACGCAATAGCGGTAGCGATTTTATAAAAGGTTTCAAAGATGGCGTAGATTTTCTGGGTTTATCTGAAGGATTAAGCTTTAGTGACTTGACTTTTGTCAAAATAGGATACACTGGCAGAACCGAAATACTAAAAGATGGAGAGCTTTTAGCCACCTTATTCGGTGTTAATCCTAACTCCCTTACTCAAAGTGATTTTGTAACAGGTGAGTTCAACAAAAATTTATGGAGCTAACAAGAAACACCAGATGTAACAATTTATATCCTATTCTCAAAAAGAAAAAGTGTCCACAATAAATAATTCTGAACCAGTTCTGATAGTTTCTATAAAATTCTCAGGACTGGTAGCCAAATTAGCTGAAATCGCAAAAAAAACTCTTTCTTTGATTAGTATAGATACACGAATTTTGCCATTTGATTCCGAGGTGTCAAGAAATTATTGACCTCATCTACTGCTTGACAAAATCTTTGGGCAACTTCGAAAGCGGAAATTAACGCCTCAAACAGCAATTTGAACCGTCGATCTATTACACCAAATATAGACTGACGATTCTAAAGCTTTTTAAACATTCAAACCGACCATTTAGGAAGATTAATGTCTAGATTGCTATTACCTTGCCCCTAGCAATTATGGTCGTAGTTACCAGAGTCACTTTAGCCTTCATACTGGGGCGACTGCAAGTTGAAAATCTCTGACCACTATCTGTTTTGGTAGTCCTAAATAGGTAAGGATATAGAATTAAGAAATGTATGTCATTTGAGTTCTATGCCAGCAGATTTACCGCTTTGCCCATCATGTAACTCCAAACAAATTGTCAAGATTGACAATGGAAAGCACCCTCGACACTTGCTTCAAGTCGGTGAAACCGCAAGTCGAGCATTCCCAAGCCAGTCCGTTGCGGGTCTGTGACCCGTTGAAGGAACTGGCGTTTGCGCCTTCGGACGACGCGGGGTCTC
>JBBSPC010000002.1:0-93760 GCA_038259125.1 Chroococcales cyanobacterium
GTAGCGCAACTTTTCTCACCGAGCTATCACCTTTCTTGATCGCACTAACTATCTTCTCTCGTAAATCTACAGAATAGGGCTTCATTTATTACCTATTTTTATAACACCTTATTTTCCCCTATTTAGATGCAAACCGCTGTATGCAGCCCATGTAATCAAAAGAAAAAACATCATTTTGATTCTCGTTTTCGGCGTAATTATAATTAGCTATATTATCTTTACTTGAGTTTAAAATAAGATAGTGACCCTGTTCTAGGCTTCGCCAAATGCGCGTAAGAACCCCAATGTAGTTTCAAAATGCCCTTGTTACCAGTCTTGAAGCGTTTCGTTACAATTAGCTTAATCAAAAATAAAACCCTGTCTAGTAAGTGGAGAGCAGATATACAATAAAAAATATAAAGGCTATAGCTGCTATTTGACTGATGATCTATACTACTGACGAACTAATCCAAATACTAGACTGCGAGCTAAAAGAAAACTGGAAAGGTAAACGAATTGTCTTATCATCAGCGAAAAGACTGAACGATCCTGTCGTAGCAAAAGCCTTAGATATGAATCAGGTCAATAAAGTATTTGCTTATCGCGATTTTCGTTCTCAAATCCATAAATATCAGCGACAGCACGAAGTATCAGGTATTATTTGGCGCACCTGTACTTTTGCTGGGCAAAGCATAACCTATCCAGAAATACACAATCAATTGATTCCTGTCCCAGGAGATAAAGATATTCTAATTGCCGCTCGAACTAAAATTCTTGATTTCTGGTATTCAATGACGGACAAAATGAATTTCTGGCTAGTTAACAATCGTCTTGATAACAATGGTAGTCATCATCAAAAAATTACCTTTGGCTATCTGCAAAAGCTAGTTCAACAAACAGAATGGGCAGAAATAGACGCAGCCCGCACGGAAATTTATCTGGGCTTGTGTTGGGGAAAACCTCAAGAACATATTTATCAGTGGGCAAAACCAAAGTCTGGTTGCGATCGCATTATTGCAACTATATCCGAACCGAGCGCAATCAAGATATAGTAGTTTAGACAATCATCTCACTATAATTTCATTTTTAAGTTAGAAAAACTTATGTCTCAACAACACGCAGTAGGAGTAATCCAAACCCTTGGTTTTCCTGCTGTCTTAGCTGCTTCTGATGCGATGTTAAAGGCTGGTCGCGTTACCTTAGTTTATTTTGATAAAGGAGAAAGTGGCACTTTTGTAATTGCTATTCGTGGTCCAATTGCCGAAGTCAGACCTTCTATGGAAGCAGGGTTGCTGGCAGCCGAAAATACTTTTGGTGGTGAGGTGACTACTCACTATACTGTACCCAACCCACCAGATAATGTAGTTGCTGTTTTGCCTATCGCCTATACTGAAGAAGTAGAGCAGTATCGCTTTTAATTTACTATTCGGCGAAAACTAAGTATATAAAATTGACGTTAGTCAGCTAAAATTAGTATTTGTTACAGATTATTACGCTCTTTTTATCAAGTGAATCGAGATAAGATGACGAAGCCTACTGTAACCTTTAAACGTAATCAAGCATTACTTTTATTCGTATTTATAATTAATAATTTCAAGGAGCAAATTTATGCCGTCTCAATCTGCGGTAGGATCGATTGAAACCAAAGGATTCCCAGGTATTTTAGCAGCAGCCGACGCTATGGTTAAATCGGGTCGAGTGACCTTAGTTGGTTATATTCGTGTAGGTAGTGCGCGCTTTAACGTCAATATTCGCGGTGACGTATCTGAAGTAAAAACGGCTATGGCTGCGGGAATTGAGGCAGTAAAAAAAGCAGAAGGAGCAACTTTAGAATCTTGGGTAATTATTCCTCGCCCCCATGAAAACGTCTGTGCTGTCTTGCCTATTGACTACACTGAAGAGGTAATGCCTTACTTCGATCAAGTAGAAGGAAGAACATTACCTATTGCCCCTAATTCTTCATTTAGTTGATTTACTGAATATTATTCAATAGCAAAGTGGAAAATGGTTAAAGAGGAAAGAGCATCGAAAGAAAAATAATTTTGCTTTCAATATAAAATATAGGCTTGATTAGCATCAATCTTTATTCTTTATCTCTTACCCTTTTGCCAAAGATCTAGCTTAATGAGCTTAGCAGTTTTTCACTCTCAATTTTTTTGTTCGCCAAAAGCAGCTAATTATCAAGTTAACGATAGCTTCCTTCTCAAAGCTCTAAAGTAGAGAAAAATAGGAAATTGATAATATTCAATTATTAGCCAAACAATACAAAGTAGATGAGCGCAAAAAGTGAGAATCGTCCAGGTTAGGGGAAGCCAGGATAGTAGACTATCTGCTGCTGGTGGAAATAAATACATTCCAGAAGCAATAATTGCTGTAGGAATACAGACAAAACCAAAGGCAAATAACAAATAAGCCCAGCCTATCCCTGCACCTTCTCTATGAATTCCCTTCCAGGTTTTACCATTCCAGTACCAAGTTAAGGGTAATTGACTGTCCGCCATCTTCAACAATTGTTTGTCGAAATTTGTCGTAAAAATATGTTGACAAAATCCACAGGCGAAAGTTTCCATCATCGGCATCTCTCTTACTTTACCGTGACGACAAACAGGACAAGGATATTCTCCTTGAAGATGAAAGCGATTAAAATCCTTCCATTCTTTTTGTAATAAATCTACTCCAGAATTAGCTGAGGAACTACTCAAGTTATAAACGTTAGACATACACCTCAAATATCGTGATAGTTTCCAAGTACTATTAAATATCTTTAGGCTGAAAATACAACCAATTTTATATTAACGTTAGTTCGAGTCAAGAATAGATTTAGCTAGGGATAACTATAAGCTATATGCCTTTTAAACTTTTTGCCCAAGCCAGTTACAAATTAAACGAGAACAAAAAAAAGATTCTTCAACTGACTATATAGTGAAAGTTTTAATCTATCTCCAACTTAGGTTAGTTATGAGATAAAGATTAGCTTTAGTTTGTTTATGCCAAACTGTAATTATGACGAGCCTAATCTAGTTAGGTCCTTGCTCTATATAAAGATATAAATATCAATATTAATTAGTAGTAAATAAATTTTTTTGCAGATCGGCTTTTTCTTCATCAGAACAATACGATTATGTAAAGGCGAACACTCGTTCACCCTGACGACCAAACTAATTTCCTAGCATTTGTAATTTGTATAAGCTGGCATATAATCCTTCGGTAGCTAATAATTCATCATGACTACCAAATTCTACTAACTCGCCACGCTTTAATACCAAAATTTTATCTACGTTACGGATAGTAGAAAGACGATGAGCAATAATAATTGCCGAACGATCAATCAGTAGCTGATCTAAAGCTGATTGAATCAAAGCTTCGGTGGATACATCTAAGCTAGAAGTAGCCTCATCTAAAATTAAAACATGAGGATTACGGATGGCAACCCGCGCAAAAGCCAAAAGCTGTTTTTGTCCCCCCGAAAGGTTTGTACCTCTCTCTCGTAAAGTTGTGTCATAACCAGCGGGCAAATCTTCAATAAAGCTATCAATATTAACTAATTTGGCAGCTTGTTTAACTTCTTCTAGAGAATAGTCATCGCCCAAGGTAATATTGCGTTTGACATCTCCTGCAAACAAAAAGCTTTCTTGTAAGATTACACCAATGTAGCGACGTAGATCTGCCTGGGGAATATCTCTAATATCAATGCCGTCTACCAATATTCTGCCCTTACTGGGTTCGTAGAGACGACACAGCAAGCGAATTATAGAGCTTTTTCCTGCACCTGTAGGACCGACTAAAGCTACTTTTTCTCCAGGTTTGATAGTGAAGTCTAAATTTTTGATTACGTATTCATCGCTTTTATAGCCAAACCAAACATTCTCAAACCGAATTTCTCCTGTTTGAGAATTACTAGCATCATTTAATAACAAAGTACGATGTCCCTCGGCAACAGAGATGACTTTATCTCTAATTTCAATAGGTTCTTTTAATAATTCCGTAATCCTTTCGATCGCGGTAAACCCAGACTGAAACATGGTAAACTTATCGGCAAACTGGCGGATGGGATTAAATAACCGTTGAGCATAGAGAATAAACGCCGTTAGTTCTCCATACTGCATACTATCCCGAAGAACAAAGATCCCGCCTACCCAAAGAACGGCTGCGATCGCAACTAAGGCAATCCATTCCAGCGTCGCCGATACAGCCGAATCATGAAAGATGGTTTTATCAACTTCTAAGCGGTAGCGTTTGTTAATTGAGCGATACATTTCGCTGTTGTATTTTTCCCGCCGAAATAGCTGCACAATATTAATTCCTGTAATATTTTCTTGCAGCATGGAGTTGAGCCCAGATAGTTCCTCTCTAGCTTTATAGTTAGCTTTACGATACTGTTGCTGAAAATAAATAATTAGTGCCGTCACGGGAATCAGCATAAAAACCAGAATTGATGCCAGCTTCCAGTTAGTGAGATAAATCATCACTATAATCGCCAAAATAGAAACAAAATCACTAACTACGCCAATTGCACCACTGGCAAAAACATTTCCCAAAGCCTCGACATCACTAGCAATACGAGTAATTAATTTGCCTACAGGAGTGCGATCAAAAAAGCTTGATGCCAAAGAAGTAACGTGAGTGAACAAATCTTGTCTGACTTCGGCAGTAATCTCCTGTCCAATTTTTTGTACCAGGTAACCCTGCACTGACGAAAACATTAGCTTGATCAATACCGTGATTAATAATAACCCTGATAAAAGATTAATTCCCTCTTTGATAGATGACCCATCCAAAAAACTCCAGGTTGATTCTCCTTTAAGTAAAGAAATAGCTTGACCAATAATTAAAGGTTGAATTGAGCCAGCCACAGCCAAAGGAACGAGTAAAACCAAAGAAACAATTAGTATCCCTCTGCTTTGGCGAGCGTAAGGAACTAGCTTCAGAAATAACCGCCAATCATTTTCTTGCTTTTTAGTTTTAATTTCTGGGTTTGAAGAAGCGATGGTCATAATTTTGATTATTATTGAAAACAGAGTTTATCTGTGATGTTGTTTAAAAGCTATTAGCTTTGATTTATGATTAGCATCTAGTCTTTTATTCAAATTATGACAACAGATCTCAAATAAAAGTAGATTTGGAAAAATATACTTTTAACTTTTGACTTTTAACTCCTGACTTAACTTTGCTACCAAATCATTAATATTGTCACGATTTAGACGATAGCTAAGGGGATGGGCAATTAATCTGGCACTGCTTTGGTAAAGAATATCGGTTTCAACTAAGCCGTTTTCCTTAAGGGTTTTGCCTGTAGAAACCAAATCAACAATGGCTTCAGACATTCCTGTAATTGGTCCTAATTCTACTGAACCAGACAAAGGAACAATCTCCACGGGTAAATCGATACTGTCAAAATGTTCTTTGGCACAGTTAACAAATTTTGATGCTACTCTACCGTGGGGCGGCAATTCAACTGAACGTTTATAAGCACTACTAGCGGGGACTGCTACCGATAGACGACAATGACCAAATTTCAAGTCAATTAAGTTAGCAACTTCTAGCTGTTTCTCTCGCAATACATCATAACCAACAATTCCTAGTTGCGCTTGACCATATTCTACATATACAGGAACATCTTGCGCTCTAACCAATAAAGCTTTGGCTGCATTTGTAGGATCGCTAATTTGTAGCTGACGGTTAGTTTTATCTAGAAAGGCACTAAAATCTAAGCCTAGATTGCGAAACAATTCGATACTGTCTTTTAATAATGCGCCTTTGGGTAAGGCAATAGTGATCATAGAAATTATTTATTAAGCAAAAACAATGTTAATAGGATTAAATCACCTTACTTTATCAGTTTCTTGTTGGGAAACATCGTTTAGTTTTCTCCTCATAAATAAAAAGAGAGAGAACGTCTGACTTAAGCCAGAAGGGCTTGGCAATTAGATTCATGTCTGGCGACTAACAAGAGAAACGCCCGAATAAACTGCTAATGCAGTCCAAATCAAGCCAAAAACGATCGCATTATTTCTGGTAAAGGGTTCGTGGTATAACCAAACTCCGATTATTAGTTGCAGACTGGGTGCAATATATTGCAAAAACCCTATAGTCGAAAGTCGTAGCAGTTGTACGGCACTGTTAAAGCAGAATAAAGGCAAAGAGGTTACAACCCCACAACCAATCAAGAGTAGGGTAATCAACCCATTTTGTCCAAAGTGGTTGTCATTGTGCCATGTAAGATAGGCGATCGCCACAGGAGCTAATAAGCAGGTTTCTACAGTCAGTCCTAATAAAGGATTAACAACAATTATTTTCCTTAAAAGTCCGTAAGTTCCAAAGGAAAAAGCCAAACCCAACGCAATCCAAGGAACTTGCTCCACTGCAAAAATCGAGTAGCCAACACCAAAAGTTGCTAAACCAAATGCAAGCCACTGTAACCATTGAAGTCGCTCGTGCAATATAATTACGCCCAACAGCACGCTAACCAGAGGATTAATGAAGTATCCTAAACTAGTTTCAATAATGCGATCGCTGTTAACTCCATAGATATATAATCCCCAATTAAAAGCCAAAATGCTGCCTGAAGCGAGTAAAGGTAGTAATTGCCTTGGTTTAAAAATCAGCTTGCCTAACTCTTGCCAACGCTTGTAGCTAAACAAAAACCCTAACAGTAATACGCTAGACCAAATGACACGATGACTTAAAATTTCTAGAGCAGGAATTGAGCCGAGAAGTTTCCAATACACTGGAAACAATCCCCAAATGCCGTAAGCTAAAACTGCATACAATATCCCCAAACGTTGAGAATTCATCAATAATTGTTTAGCATAATTGAATGTTCTTCCTTAATCTAACTATTCAGCTTAATTCCCACAACTGCCCTCACTGCCTTCACTGTTGAATAGACACATATAATGTCAGGAAATAAAGACACATATCCTGGATATTGAGCCAAAAATTGGCAAATATATCTGTAAAATAGAAAAAAATTAACTAATAAACTGCTGATTTAAATCACACTTGAGTCAGAACAAATCAAGCTAGATTTATACGCAAATATTAAAAATTTTTTGGTGATTTTATTTATTAAGAGGTATCAATCGCGATGGATTGTAGTCATGTTCAGTTTTGTGTCGATAAATTAAAGGTAGATTTTGTACAGCTGCAACGCTTGTTCGCAAAAACAGCTTTTTGGGCGCAAGAACGAAATATAAATGACTTACAAATTGCGATCGCCAATAGCAATCCTGTAGTTACAGTTTGGGATGCAAAACGCCTTATAGGTTTTGCCAGAGCAACTTCTGATGGTATATACCGTGCAGGAATTTGGGATGTAGTTGTTGACCCCGATTATCAAGGCATAGGCTTAGGCAGAAAGTTAGTAGAAACTGTTATATCTCATCCTTTAGTTAACAAAGTAGAAAGAGTCTATTTAACCACTACCCATCAGCAAAGCTTCTACGAGCGTATCGGCTTTAAACAAAACGAAACTACTACGATGGTGTTGTACAACAACCTAGAATCTTCGGAGGATTTAGCCCGACGAATCCAATCACAAATCCCCGTAGCAGCAGACAATTAACTCTTTAAAAAAGCTAATAGCTAATAGCTTAGAGCTTAAAGCTACGAACCATACCACTGAAAATTTAAACCGAAAGAACAGCAGCGATCCTATGCCATCACCATTCCCCCATCAACGTTAAATACTTGACCTGTAATATATGCCGCTGCGGGATCGGCTGCTAAAAAGCGGATTGTGCCTGCTACTTCTTCTGGTTTACCATAGCGACCAAGAGGAATAAAATCGATGATTTTATCAGACTTAAGATCTTGCGTCATGTCAGTCTCGATAAATCCTGGTGCTACAGCGTTAACGGTGATACCACGATTAGCTAACTCTTTGGCGACGGTTTTGGTAAAGCCAATTACCCCAGCCTTGGCTGCACTATAGTTTGCTTGTCCTGGGTTACCCATTTGTCCTGCAACCGAAGCAATATTAACAATTCTGCCACTACGTTGTTTAAGCATGATTTTACTAACTGCCTTGGTACATAAAAATACTCCAGTCAGATTTAAATCAATTACTGCCTGCCACTGTTCAGGCTTCATTCGCAGTAATAAAGTGTCTTTGGTAATGCCTGCATTGTTTACCAAAACATCAATGCGCCCAAACTTATCTAAAGTTTGTTTAATTAAATTATCTACTTGTTCAGCTTGAGAAACATCTGCCTGTAATGCTATTGCTTCTCCTCCTGCTGCGGTAATTTCTTGGACTATAGCCTCTGCTGCCTCACTTGAGCGGGCATAGTTGACCACAACCTTTGCGCCTTGATTGACTAGAGCGATCGCTGTTGCTTTACCAATCCCCCTAGAAGCACCCGTGACTAATGCTACCTTATCTTTCAAATGCTGTAAATTTTCTGGTAATATCTCCATATCTTGCTCCTCTGTAATAAACTTAAGAAACTCAACAAAATCACCTAAGCTTCTAGTTAACTTAGCTATCATATAAGCTAACCAGTCTGTTGGACTAGTTTTCTCTTCGCGACTTAATTAACTATATAAGACGATCGCTATGGCAGTTAAAAAACAATTTTCCAGTTTTGAAGACCTATTAAAAGGTTCTGAGCTTCCTGTTTTAGTGGACTTTTATGCAACCTGGTGTGGTCCTTGTCAGATGATGACCCCGATTTTAGAACAGGTAGGGGCTAATTTGCGCGATCGCCTTCAGGTAGTCAAAATTGATACCGACAAGTATCCTAATCTGGCTACTAAGTACCAGATTGAAGCATTGCCGACTTTAGTTTTATTTAAAGATGGTCAACCCGCAGAGAGAATAGAAGGTGTATTGCAAGCACCGCAGCTAATTCAGCATTTAAGTACGCTAGTTTAACAGGAACGAATTATTTGGCGATCGCCTGTTTACCAGTTTTTGTCATTCTATTATTCCAAAGATCGAAAGGATAATAAAAAGCTGGACTCCAGAGGCTATTTATAATTGCCGAGATGATAGCTATCTGCTGATACTTGTCGATAATTTCTGAGATTGTAAAAAAGTGATATCTTGCATATTGCAATCCATAGACTGTTTCAGCCAGAATCGTCATAAAAAAGACAATAAAAGCTACGGAGATAAAGTCTTCCCCAATATATTTTTGCTTTTGCAGACAGGATGTTAGCACCCCAACTAAAACAAAACTAAGTATATAAGAAGGGGTGCTAATAACTATACCGTCATAGATACAGCCCATAATCAATCCTGCGATCACACCTTGCCAAATATTACGCTTGATACTCCAAGCAACTACCCAAATTAACAGCCAATTGGGATTTGTGCCTAACAGTTCCATTCCAGGAATATGCAACAGCATTAAAAAAGAACATATAACTACAGAAACGAAAATAAACAGGACATTTAAAAATTTTAAGCTGTCAAAAGATGTCTGTTTTTTATTTCCCATTCTTCAAAGTACCTATTACTTAATTTTGGGTTCAAAAGGTTGAACAACAACCCATTCTAAAACATCAATAGGTGCAGTTAATTCTATTTCTATTTCCGAAACAGCATTTTCTTTTAGTTCTTGAGCTTTTACTTTGCCGATAGGTAATCCAGGCGGATATAGCTTACTCAGATTTGAGGTGACTATTCGATCTCCAGGTTTAATGCCTGTAACCTCTTCAAAAAAGTGCATCACCACACTAGATGCTTTTTCCCCTTGAACATAGCCTAATTGACGACTACGGCTGATAACTGCGCCAACTCGACTAGTATCATCGCTAATTAGCAGTACTTTACTAGTGTGGGGGGTAACGCTGGTAACTCTACCTACCAAACCGCCAATTCCCGACACAATAAAACCTGGTTTAATATTAGCTTGGCTACCTTTACCGAGGGTAACTTGCTCCCACCAGCGATCGCTACTACGGCTAATTACCGGTGCAGTTATAGTTTTGGTTGTTTGAGTCGAACTGTAATTCAGCAACTGTTTTAGCTGCTGATTTTGCTGTTCTAATTCTGTTACCCGCTGTTCTAACTCTAAAATACGAGCGTTGGTTAGTCTATCTTCTAGAGTTAGCTGCTCTTGGGACTGAAAAGGACTGACCACAAAATAATACATCTCTGATAAAATTGCAGCTTGAGTTTGTTTAATCAAGAGGGCAATTATTAAAGCCACTATAACTATTGTCGTGCGAAAACCAAATTTATCCCACCAGCGACCCATATTTTATCCAATTGGTAATGACGATTTAAATAAGTATGGAGCGATCGCTAAATACTCGATCTAAGGTTTTATCTTCCAATACTCTACCTGTCCCCAAAACAACACATTTTAAAGGTTCAGCAGCAATATGAGTGACAATTCCTGTCTCATGGCTAATTAAAACGTCTAACCCCCTTAATAATGCTCCTCCGCCAGCCAACATAATGCCACGGTCAATAATATCCGCAGCCAAATCTGGGGGAGTTTGCTCAAGGGTAAGTTTAATCGTTTCAATAATACTTTTGACTGGTTCTTGTAGACATTGGCGAATTTCTGATTCACTAACCTCAATGGTGCGAGGTAAGCCTGACAATAAGTGTAAACCTCTTACTTCTATGGTGCGATTGTTGTCTTCATCCACAGGATAAGCTGAACCTAGTTTGAATTTGATCGCTTCGGCTGTATTTTCGCCAATAGCTAGCTTATGCTCTCTTTTAATCTGATTAGCGATCGCTTCGGTTAATTCATCTCCGGCAATGCGGATCGATTCGCTAATTACTTTGCCTTGAGAACTAATTACCGCCACCTCGGTTGTGCCACCACCAATATCGACAATCATGTTACCTGTAGGTTCACTAATAGGTAATCCTGCGCCAATAGCTGCTGCGAGAGGTTCTTCAATCAAATCTACTTCTCTTGCCCCTGCATTAGAGGCTGCTTCAATTACAGCACGACGCTCTAATTTGGTAACTCCGCTAGGAATACCAATGACCATGCGGGGATGAACTAAGGGGTTACCTTCAAAAGCTCGTTTGACAAACTCATGAATCATGGCTTCTGTCGCATCAAAATCAGCAATTACACCATCTTTGAGCGGACGCAAAGCCTGAATATGTTCAGGAGAGCGACCTAACAACAATTTTGCTTCTTTACCAAATGCCTGGGGAATTTCCGTTTTGCGATCTATTGCTACCACAGAAGGTTCTTCTAAGACGATTCCCTTACCGGATACGTAAATTAATGTATTAGCAGTACCTAGATCGATACCCATGTCCCGCGAAAGATTAAAACGATTAAGAAAACCCACTTTGATTTATTTCTCCGAAGAAATTTGGCGTAGCTTTATCTGAGTCGGATCTAATTTACTCCTGATATATCGATTAGTCTAATAGAAAATATACTTAATTCGATCAAAGTCAGCGTAACTTAATTTTTGAATACGTATTTATACGACAGTTAGAACAGTGCGCCACTGAACGGCTATGAAATATTTTTAACGATCCCAACTGTTGATTGATCGTAAGATTGGCAAAATAATTTTGCTTATTAAGAAAAATATGCAATTATTTAATTAGTGCTTTTTGATACTGTAATTGTATTTTTGCTTGATCATTTAAGACTGAACAAATCAGTTAAATAAAATTATTTTTTATGTCCGATATATTCCCATTAGACCGTCAACTGAGAAGTCGTCGGCAGATTATTCGCTGGGGTTTGTTGGCAGCGGGCATTTCTGCTACGGCATTAAAGCTCAATAGCAAAGAGGTTAAAGCTGCTGAACCAGTCAAAATTCCCCCCGTTCCTCAAACCAATAGTTCATTAGCTCAAAGTTTTGAGCCGATGGCAATTTTGAGAGATTTTAACTATGGCACAGTCAAAGAAGAAGATGGGCGCACCATTAGAGAATATGAGGTAGTTGCTGGCAGTACAACATTACAGCTTAATAGTGCCATTACCTTTGTCAGCTGGAATTTAAACAATCGCGTTCCCGCCCCTACCCTAAGAGCAACAGAGGGCGATCGCGTCCGCGTTATTTTTCATAACGAAGATGGGCATTCTCACAGCCTGCACTTTCATGGCATTCATTCTGAAGAAATGGATGGAGTTACATCTGTACGTAGAGGCAAAACAATGATCTATGAATTTGATGCCGAACTCTATGGTGTTTATCCCTACCACTGTCATGTTGCTCCCGTTACTCGTCATGTGAGTAAAGGATTATATGGCTTGTTTATTGTCGATCCCCCAGAAGGTCGTCCTCCCGCCGATGAAATGGTGATGGTGATGGGTGCTTACGATCTTGATACTGATGGCAAAAACGAACTATATGCTTTTAATGGGATTCCCAACTATTATCGCGATTATCCAATTCCCATTTATCAAAATCAGTTGATTCGCCTCTATATTCTCAACATGATTGAGTTCGATCCAGCTATCACTTTTCATATTCATGCCAATATGTTTCAGGTTTATCGTACAGGAAGAAGTCTAGAACCCAATGAAGAAAGTGACGTAATTACTATGGGAACTGCCGAGCGACACATTCTAGAATTTGCTTATAAGTATCCTGGCAAATATATGTTTCATCCTCATCAAGACTATATTGCCGAATATGGCTGTATGGGTTTCTTTGACGTAATTCCTGAAGATACTTAGTTGAAATTAGCCTGAAGTCAAATTTGCTACTTTTTTAAATTATTGACTTTTATTCGCAATAATAGTAAATTACTAACTTAGTACATTTACGTATAAATACCAATAAAAATTCAATGTCTACTCGAATAAAAACTATAGAATTATTTTTAGCTCTTGGTTTCGCGACTACGGTGGGGACTCAAGCTTTACCCTCAAATGCACATGAAACCGATGAAATGCACACACCTAGTTCTGAAGCTTATCTGCTGTCAGAAGGCGGTGAAGGCGGGGAAAGTGCAGAAGGTGGCGAAGGCGGGGAAGGCGCAGCTTCTACTGGCGATCCTAATGTTGACTATATGACTTCTCTAGGCTTGATGAAAGGTCATTTGCTCGCAGCCAAAGAATTGATCGCCCAAAAAAACTATGAAGAAGCCGAACCTCATATTGGTCATCCCGTAGAAGAACTTTATAGCGATATCGAAACTGTACTACCAGAAAAAGGAGTGAGCGACTTTAAGCCAACCTTAAATCAACTACATGATTTGGCAATATCTGCTCCTGATTCGCCTGAAATGAAAACATTGTTTGATAAGTCTGAGGCTTCAATTGATGAAGCGATCGCTGCTATACCTCAAGAGCAACGCAACTCTCCAGAATTTGTGCTAAACGTAATGGTAGAAATGCTGAAAAATGCAACTGCTGAATACAAGGCTGCGATCGCCAATAATCAGTTTGTAGAAGTGGTAGAGTATCAGGATTCTAGAGGATTTGTCTATTATGCCGACGAGCTATATCAGACCGTAGCTGACCAAAAAAGCCAAGCAGATCCAGAAGGACATAAGGTGATTGCCGATAGTTTAGCCGAATTAAAAACAGCTTGGCCCTCTATTGAGCCACCTGCAAAACCAATCAAACAGCCTAATGAAATTTCTGCCCTAGTAACTCAAATCGAATTCAATAAGTAAGTTCGATGTGCAGGAGAATGTTATTAATTACAAATCATTCTCCGCTTCTTGGTAATTGCTATGATACATTTTGGCATTCTTTGTCCTCCAGGTGCAGGACATCTTAATCCCATGACAGCTTTGGGTTATGAACTCCAGCAACGAGGACATCGAGTAACCTTGTTTGGGCTACCTGACGTTGAACCTCATGCTGTTGCAGCCAAATTGAATTTTTATCCCCTTGGTGCAGATAAGTTTCCTGTTGGCAGTACCAAGCGATCGCAGGACAATCTAGGAAAGCTCAACGGTATACCCGCGCTGCTTTACACTATTGATTTGTTTCGCCAGGGAACAGAAGTTGTCTTAGAAAAAGTTCCTCAAGCTTGTCAACAGGCTGGTATACAATTCTTACTTATCGATCAGGTTTTGTTTGAAGGTTCGACAATTGCCGAATATCTAGGCTTACCTTTTGTAACTATTTGCAATGCTTTAATGCTTAATCCCGAACCAACTGTTCCTCCTGCTTTGCTTGGTTGGAATTACGATCCTTCCTGGTTTGGACAATTACGCAATCAAATCGGTAATAATTTACTACAGCTAGCGGGTACACCAATTCAATTATTAGTTAATAAATATCGCCAGCAATGGCGCTTAAAACGTCTAATTGCTGATAATCAACTCGATCTTTGGTCAAAAAAAGCAATTATTAGCCAGCAGCCAATCTCTTTTGAGTTTCCTCGGCAGAATTTACCAAATTACTTTCATTTTACTGGACCTTTAGCGAGCAACGTTTCTCGTGCTGAAATTCCCTTTCCTTGGGACAAATTAACCGATAAACCTTTGATATATGCTTCCTTGGGAACACTACAGAATAAGCTAATTTGGATTTTTATTCAGATTGCCTATGCTTGCTTAGGGATAAATGCACAGCTAGTTATATCTTTGGGAGGGGCAACCGAACCAGAAGAGATTGGTTATGTTCCAGGTTCACCTATTATAGTTAAGGCTGCACCGCAGTTAGAGCTATTGAAACGTGCTAGTCTGTGCATTACTCATGCAGGAATGAATACCGCCTTAGAATCTTTGAGTAATGGTGTGCCGATGGTAGCGATTCCTATTACTAACGATCAACCTGCTGTGGCTGCGCGAATTAGCTGGACAAAAACAGGTAAGGTGATTGATTTAAATAAATGTACTGTTGATAGTTTAGCAGCAGCCATAAAAGAAGTTTTAGCCCAACCTAAATATCGTCAAAACGCCTTGAAAATTAAAGCAGATATCGAACAAGCTGGAGGCGTTACTAAAGCGGCAGAGATTGTGGAAATGGTGATTGATTAATTATGGCTTGGTAGTGCAGATGAATAAAAGTAATAAAATAGATTTTTCAGGCGTTTGAACTGGTTAATTTATTTGGCACAAGTTTATTAACAATTAAAAAAAAAAGATTATCAACTGTACTAAATCAAAATTAGAACTGCCTTACTATGATTTTTTCTATCGCTCAAATTCTTTCCCCTGAAGAGTTAGCCGAAGTTAAACAAGTTTTAGAACAAGCAGAATTTATTGATGGGAAGCTTACGGCGGGTTGGCACGCCAAGTTAGTTAAGAATAATCAGCAACTAAAAGCAGGAACTTTTCAAAAAGAACTTCAAAGAAAGATTGGCATTTCCTTATCCAATAATGTTTTATTCCAATCAACAGTTCGCCCCAAAGCAGTTCATTCATTGCTCTTTAGTCGTTACAGCGAGGGAATGTCTTACGACACCCACGTAGATAATGCGCTGATGAAAAACAGTTCTAGCTTATGTCGCTCCGATGTTTCTTTTACCTTATTTCTTAATTCTCCTCAAGACTATGAGGGAGGAGAGCTAGTCATTGAAGGAGTACAAGAAGAACAAAGCTATAAGCTTGAAGCAGGTTCGGCTATAGTTTATCCTTCGACTAGCTTACACCGCGTCAATTCTGTCACTCAAGGCATAAGGTTAGTTGTGGTTGGCTGGGTGCAAAGTATAATACGGGATGCGGGCGATCGCGAAATTCTTTTTGATTTAGATACGGCTCGTCGCGCTATCTTTGCCAAATCTGGCAAAACCCCTGAGTTTGATTTGGTTTCCAAAAGTATTGCCAATCTATTACGTAAATGGGCAGATGTATAAGCTACATAACAAACCAATACACATATCTCTTAGATTTACTGCTAAATGGTAAATTAATAGCTGTTATTCAATTGCACCTCTAGAAAAAATTTACGCAGCTACTATGACTAAACATCACCATATTACTTTACTTCCAGGGGATGGTATAGGTCCTGAGATTATTTCTGTGGCGGTGGAAGTATTAGGTGCGATCGCACCTAAACATAATTTAAAGTTTACCTTTACCAAAGCCTTGATTGGTGGTGCTGCGATCAATGAGACAGGTGAACCTTTACCCGCAGAAACATTGACAGCCTGTCGTCAAAGTGATGCGGTATTGTTAGCTGCAATTGGTGGTTATAAATGGGATAATTTACCCCGTGAGCAACGTCCTGAAACTGGCTTATTAGCGATGCGTGCAGGACTGGGATTATTTGCTAATCTCCGTCCTGCGACTATTTTACCCCAGCTAATTGACGCTTCCTCCCTCAAGCGAGAAATAGTAGAGGGAGTAGACATTATGGTGGTGAGGGAGTTGACTGGAGGCATATATTTTGGTCAGCCTAAAGGCATTTTTGAAACAGAAACGGGCGAAAAACGGGGCATAAATACAATGGCGTATAGCGTTAGCGAAATAGATCGCATTGCTAAAGTCGGTTTTGAAACTGCCCAAAAACGCGGTGGTAAACTATGCTCGGTTGATAAAGCTAATGTACTAGATGTTTCTCAACTGTGGCGCGATCGCGTTACGGCAATGGCAAAGGATTATAGTGATGTAGAGTTAAGCCATCTGTATGTAGACAATGCAGCGATGCAGCTAGTTCGCGCTCCCAAACAGTTTGATACTATCGTTACGGGTAATTTGTTTGGTGATATTCTTTCTGATGCTGCGGCGATGCTGACTGGCAGTATAGGAATGTTACCCTCTGCTAGCTTAGGTGCTGCGGGTACACCTGGAGTTTATGAGCCTGTCCACGGATCGGCACCCGACATTGCAGGACAGGATAAAGCAAATCCTCTGGCACAGGTGCTTAGTGCAGCGATGATGTTACGTTACGGTTTAAATGCCCCCGATGCTGCAACCGAAATTGAGAACGTAGTTAACCAAGTTTTAGATCGAGGATACCGCACAGGAGATATTATGTCGCCTGGGATGAAGGCAGTGGGCTGTAAAGAGATGGGTGAGATACTACTTAAATTATTTTAAATTAAATGTTAGAAAGCATATTTGAACCCTTACAATACGGCTTTATGCAGCGATCGCTTGTAGTTGCCATCACCGTTGGCGTAATTTGTGCCGTAGTCGGTAGTTACCTAATGGTACAAAGATTAGCGTTGCTAGGAGATGCTATTAGTCATTCTGTCTTACCAGGATTGGCGATCGCCTATTTGATTGGGGCAAATATTTTCTTGGGTGCTTTTATTGCTGGTATCATCAGCACCATCTTAATTAATATTATTAGTACTAGGTCAAATATTAAAGAAGATACGGCAATGGGGATTGTTTTTTCAGCCTTTTTTGCCTTGGGAATTACCTTGATTACCGTGGTGCAGAAGGATAATAAAATTGACCTGAATCATTTTTTGTTTGGCAATATTCTGGCGGTGGAAGCAACAGATGTCAGAGATACCTTAATCATCGCTGGTATTGTTCTAACGGTAGTTGTGCTGCTATATAAAGAACTATTGTTTTATACCTTTGATAAACTTGGCGCCCAGGCTGTAGGTTTACCCGTAGGTTTATTGGATTTAGGCTTAATGATGTTAATTGCCCTGACTATTGTGGCTAGCCTTAAAGCTGTTGGGGTAATTTTAGTTTTATCCTTGCTAATCACTCCTGCTGCCACTGCCTATTTATTGGTAAATAGATTACATTTAGTGATGTTATTAGGAGTAATAATTGGCGTGATATCTAGCATTGCGGGAATGTATCTCAGCTACTACTACAACTTGCCTTCTGGTCCGGCGATCGTGCTTGTTGCTTCAGGAATTTTTGTTCTGGCACTATTATTTAGCCCTACTCAAGGTTTATTAACTAATCCCAGTTTTAATTTTGGCAATTCTGGTTTGCTCAGAGAAATAAAAAGCTTGATTCATAACCAAAAATCATAATTCTGCCCCAATATTTTTAGGTATAAATATTAAAAGAGTCGCGTTTTCCTTTATGATCACTATAATTTAGAATTAATTAAGAAACTAAGCGGATGTTAATACTATTAATTCTGATTGATGCTTATAGCTGATAGCTCTTAAAAGCAGTAGTCCAACCAGTGATAAATGGCGATTGCAAATGGCAAAGAAAATTTGGTTTTTAGCTATTTCTCTATTGTTGAGCTTCGCGATCGCAACCAACTGGCACAGAATACCCTCAAAGGCTTCTGGGACTGCTCCTCAAAATACAAAGCCTACGGTGGTTCTTGGTTACAGTAGTTGGGCTGGCTGGTGGCCCTGGGCGATCGCCAAATCTGAGGGTCTATTTACCAAGAATGGAGCTAATGTCGAGCTTAAATGGTACGACAATTATACTAAATCGATGGAAGATTTGGCTTCTGGCTATATAGACGGCAACTGTCAAACCCTCAACGATACCATTAGCTTTGCCGTGGATGCAGTAAAAGGAGAAGTCGCAGTTTTAGTCAACGACAACTCAGCGGGTAATGACAAAATTGTTGCTGCTGCGGGAATTAACGGAATCAAAGACTTAAAAAATAAGCGTGTTGCGGTTGAGCCTGGGGTTGTAGACGACTTTCTTTTGACTTTGGCACTAGAAAAAGAGGGAATGTCCCGGGATGACGTACAAATCATAGATATTGAAACTGGTGCAGCAGCAGAAGCCTTTGTTGCTGGGCAAGCTGATGCAGTGAGCGCGTTTCCTCCTTTCTGGTTAAACGCGCTGCAAAGAAAAGGAGCGAAGGAAATAGCTTCATCCAAAGAATTTCCTGGAGCAATTCCCGATCTTTTAGTCGTAACCCAAGAGTTAATTAAAGAACAGCCAGAACAAGTACAAGCTTTGATCGATACCTGGTTTGATATTTTGCAATTTATGTCTGAGCATCCCACTCAAGCCAATAAAATTTTGGCAGATAGGGCTGGAGTAAGCTATAAAGAATTTCAATTATTTAAAGAGGGAACTAGAATATTTACCCTTGAGGAGAATTTGGAAGCCTTTAGTAAAGGAGATAATATGAAACATTTACCCTATGCTGCCTTCAAAATAACCAATTTTTTGGTCGATAAATTAAAGTCTATAGATAAAAAGCCCAGTTTAACCAAAATCTTTAATCAAAATTTTATTAAAGCTTATGCAGTCAAATAATCAGCAAAAAAAGGCTTTTATACTCAGAAATCAAGAGCATATTTGCCCCAAATGCGGTTTTCAAAATCATAATTCTGCCGTTTATTGTGAAATTTGTTTTTATCCTTTAAGCATTAATGAACCTAATACTAATAAATCATTAGCTACAAAACCGCCCGTAGTTAAGCCTCCGCAAGTAAATGTGCCTAAGTACTCGGCAAATGATTTTAAACAAGAGCTTCAAAAGCCAAGTGTGCTGAGTGGTTTAGCTGTTTTAGGAATTGCGATCGCACTTTGGGCTAATTATTTTATTTCTCGCCGACCTACATACATTACTTCTTCTCAAGGAGATAGTCTTGCTCTTTACGACACTATGAGTCAAGTCCCAGATGTACCCGACGGCTTATTTAGCTATGGAGGCGCACTATATTTTGCTTCTTTAGTGGCTCACGGTATGAATGACGCAATGCTCTGGGTACATCCTAACTTTGACTTAAGATATACCAAGCCTACAAACAACGATCGAAGCTATAGCAATGGCATCAAAATGCTGCTGGATGGCGAACTCAGCTTTGCTTTCAATGGTCGCCCTTTAGTTAATCGAGAATATTCTCAAGCACGCTTACGGGACATGAAACTACAACAAGTTCCCATTGCTATTGACGGTATTGTCATTTTTGGAAATAATCAGATTCCTACCAAAGGTTTGAGTTTAGATCAGGTTAGGGACATTTTCACTGGCAAAATTACTAATTGGAAACAGTTAGGAGACCAGGATCTGCCGATAACTCCAGTTTTACTTAGCCCAGAAGATATTGAGCTATTGGGCTTAGATAATACTGCTAACATACCTTCAACAACTAAATATGTTTCTAACTATACGCTTGCTTTGCGCAAAGTAATCGCCACGCCAGGGACAATATCTTTTGCCTCTTCATCTTTAGTTCAAAATCAGCAATTACTTAAAGTATTTGGTTTAGCTGAGGAAAATTCCCGTAATTATATAAGTCCTATGGTAGCAGGAAAGCCTAATTTAAAAGTATTTAAAAGCGGTAACTATCCCCTGACGCGGAGATTATTTTTAGTTATTCGCCAAGATGGAACTCCCGATCAGTTGGCAGGAAAAGCCTATGCCCAAATGTTACTGTCTCGTGAAGGTCAAGCAATAGTTAGAAAAGCAGGACTTGTTCCTTTGTATGGAGAATAATATAGTAAATATAATTTTAGTTAAAATGAGGGTGATTTTCATTAAACGATTTTGGATAGTGAGCTAGCATTGATTCAACTCCAATAGAGGGTAAGGGCTTAGAAAATAAATATCCCTGACCAAATTCACATCCAAGAGCCTTTAGCTGCTGGAGTTGCTGGGTTGTTTCTACTCCCTCAGAAATAGCATCCATGCCTAAAGTTTTGGCTAAAGTAATAATTACTTTAACAATCTCCAAATTTTCTAAGTCATAGTTCATTTGTTCGATAAAAGAGCGATCTATTTTTAAATTATCAATGGGAAATCGGCGTAAATAGCTCAAAGAAGAATAGCCAGTTCCGAAGTCATCGATACTGAGCTTGATATTTCGCTCTCTAATTTGCTTAAGGGTATTTTGTATACCTCCTTCTGGATCGATCAAGACGCTTTCTGTAATCTCTAAACGTAAACAATTACCGTTTAAACCAGTTTCTTGTAGTATACGATCTAGCTTTTGGACAAACTCTGGTTGTTGTAACTGCTGACTGGCTATATTAACATTCATTTTGAGAGAAGCGACTTGAGGAATCTGGGCAAACTTTTGTTGCCACCGCTTTAATTGCTGACAAGCTTCTTTTAGTAACCACTCGCCAATTTCTAAAATTAAGCCTGTGTCTTCAGCAATGGGAATAAACTCGACGGGAGGAATACAACCCTTAGTAGGATGTTGCCAACGAATTAAAGCTTCAAAACCAACTAATTTACTCTTGCTTAAAGAAATAATTGGCTGGTAGTGAAGCACAAATTCATTACGCTTGACAGCCTGACGCAGATGATTTTCTAACTCCAATAGCTTTAAAGTTTCGTAATACATTGCTCGATCAAAAATTTCGTAGCGTGCTTTTCCCCTTTCTTTGGCATAATACATGGCAATATCAGCGTCTCTTAGCAATTCCGCAGCGTTGGTGTAGTTAGGAGAACTAAAGACGATGCCGATACTGGCACTAGTAAAAATATTTTGACCCTTTAGTTCAAAAGGCGATCGCAATTTTTGTTGAATGCGATCGCCGATTATAGTTGCATCTTCAGTACTGCTAATGCCGTCTAACAAAATAACAAATTCATCTCCTCCTAAACGTGCTACTAGGTCGTTTTCTCGTAGACATTTTTGCAGTAAATTTGCCACCGCAACTAATAATTGATCGCCAGTTGAATGACCTAAACTATCGTTAATTACTTTAAAGCGATCGAGATCGATAAACAACAAAGCATACATATAATCTGGATAACGTTGGGCGTGTTTAATAGTCCACCCAACTCTTTCCATTAATAAGCTACGGTTACCTAAGCCCGTCAAACCATCGTGGAGAGAATCGTAAACTAACTTTTGCTGAATTCTCTGACGCTCATTGATTTCTCTAATGAGGCTTTGATTAACGGTTTTTAGCTCAATTGTACGCTGCTGAACTCTTATTTCTAACTCTTGGTTTAACTGAGTTATTTTAGCGTTAGCCAACTGGAGGGCAATTTGATTTTTAACCCGCACCAATACTTCTTTGACCTGAATTGGTTTGCTGATAAAGTCTACTCCCCCAACTTCAAATGCTTTAACCTTGTCTAATACGTCATCTAAGGCACTTAAAAAAATTACGGGTATATTGCAGGTTAAAATATTTGCCTTAAGTCTTTGACAAACTTCGTAGCCATCTAGGTCGGGCATTTTTATGTCTAGCAAAATTAAATCGGGCAAAATTGCACTTGCACCTCGTAATGCTGTCAAACCATTTTTAGCACAACGTACTTGATAGCCTTGCGCACTCAGAGTATTGGCGAGAACTTTCAAATTATCAGCTATATCATCCACAATTAGAATATTAATGTCTTGAGCGGAAAAAGAAATCATCGTTTTTGGTGTGTAAAGATGAAAGTGTGTAAGATTGAGTGCTTATGAGTTTTCCTCTTGAGCTAAATTGATAATTTGGTCAAAATCAAAATTGTCGATCTGTTTTTGCAGTGCATCTTGCAGATCGGAATGTTCTGGGGGAATTTCTTGTAATAATTGAGTTAATAACTTGTCGTCTAATGCTGCTGCTGCTTGTTCTAATTTGTTTAACCAGCTATCGGGCATAACTCTCAAAGCATTTGCAGTCAATCTAAAGCTGCTGGGTGAAGGTGTTATCGATTGATAAATATAACGCACTCCTAAATGTTGAGCGATCTTCTCAAAAATAATATTTTCCGAGAAAGGCTTCTCTACAAAGTCATCACATCCTGAAGCTTGATATAGCGATCGCTCTTCTTCTAAGCTGCTAGCGGAAAATGCCACAATAGGTAGGCTTTTGGACTGAGGGTAAGATTTAATTTGCTCTGTTGCTTCATAACCATCCATCACGGGCATTTGAATATCCATCCAAATCATGTGAGGTTGCCACCGTAGCCAAATATCAATTGCTTCTTTACCGTTTGCTGCTTCTTGAATTTCAAAGCCTACTTTTTCTAATATTTGTACCAAAATTTTACGGTTGGTTTTAGAATCATCCACAACTAGAACACGGTAATTAGGCTGCTCTACCTCTAGACTAATAACTTTTTGAGGAGAAGATTCAGCTTTAATCTTAACTTCTTGACTAGTAGCTACTTCAATTGCCAGATCCAAGCGAAAGATCATTTTTCCTTGTCGATGGTTATCATGCTCAACAGTTATGTCCCCTCTCATTAATTTTGCAAGCTGACGACTAATAGGCAAACTCAGGGGACTATGATCGTAAAACTTGCCTTTTTGGCGAACGCTGACGGCAGGATCGAATAAGTCTACAAGCTCTAATAAGGCGAGAGAGAAATTAAGATTTTCAATGACAAAATGAAGATTTTGTAGCTTAGATTCAATCGAGTCTAAATTAACGGCAGAAGAACTTATCTGAACAATTATTGATTCGCTCTGATTGTGTTTTAAGCAGTAGCTGACTAAATTAGTCAAGATCTGACGTAATCTCCTTTCGTCGGCGCAAATATACTGTGGTAGCTGAGAATGTTTAATTAGAGAAATGTCTAAACCTTGATTATCTGCTTTATGTCTGAGGCTGCATTCAAAACTATCTAGCCAAAGATAAAAATCAAAGCTATCTTTGGCTAAAACCAGACGATTAGCTTCAATTTTAGACAAGTCTACTAAGTCATTAATCGTTGACAACATTTGCTTGCCACTGTGATTAATGATTGCCATATTTTCTTGCTGCGATCGCGTCAGGGATGATTCTTGCTGCATGATCTGCGCGAATCCTAAAATGGCATTTAAGGGCGATCGCAATTCATGGCTCATATCTATCAAAAGAGAGTTTGTCATAGATTGGGATATTGCGTTTTGAGGAAAGACCCCTGGGAACGCTTTTTGATGTTGAGCAGCAGTTTGTTTTGAAGATTTACTAAGGGTATTTAGTTCTGCTAGAAAAAAATCGTCAGATTCAGCATCTACTGCTAAATCTGCCTGTGAAGCCTTTGGCTGTAAACGATTGAAGATGTGTTTAATCCAAATATAGGCTATTATTCCCAATAAAATTGTCGGTACTAAATAAGCTAAATATTGCTTTGTTTGTTCTCCTGGCTTGGTCGCAACATAGCTAGCTAATTCAGATTGAGGTATTACAACTATTAGCTTGTCTTTGCTACCTTGATGCTGCCAAGGATATATCTGTCCCCAAAAATTCTGCTGTTTAGCTGTAAAACTGAAAGGCTTGCCCTCAATATCTTCTCTTTTAGACAACGATTGTTTCAATGCTGTTATGATTGCTTGATTGCTCTTTATCTGCTGCTGAAAATTAGTAGCTATAACCGTATTTTCTCGAACAATTAAGACTTTTGCCGCCAAGGGAACGTCTACCTGCTGCAAAATCTTTGGCAAACTTGACTTAGTTAGAGCCGAATTTGAGATAATCTCTGAGCGTCGATCCCTATTGTTACTTAAGTATTTATTCTGACGTAATAATAGGCGATCGCTAATTTGATTTTGTGCTTGTTTAGCTATATTTTCTATAATTTGTCGATCTCTATCAAAAGAAAAATATTTTATTAAACTACAGGTAATGCCGACATCAATAACAACTGGTGCTGCTATTATTAAGCACAGTGGCACGTTACGTATAATCTGAATCAGCTTTTGTTTAGGCGATTTTAAACATGGAATTTGATTCTTGGACTTCATGATTATTTTCTTTTTACTTTGGCGATAAAAGGCAATTCCCTAAATTGAACCGATTAGGCAATTTTTGATTTTAAAAAATGCTTTAATTACTATCGGCAACAAGTAGCTTATTATTTACAATTAGTCTTCATGAAAAAATTAAAGTGCATTTAGATTAATTACCAGAAAAATCAATACTCAAAAGGACAAATGAATTTATTTAATGCTATTTATAAATGCAGATCAATAGCATATACTGTCTGGCAATAGCATTTTCATAATAATAGGTATAGATTTGGCTTGTTAAAAACAATGAAAAGAAAACTTAATCAACAGCTATCTATTATGTATCAAATGTGTATTAAAAATATATTTTAGTACATAATTTCTTTTTTAGTGTACTAATTTTGTACAAATGAGCGATCTATCATTATACTCAGCTTCTAATGTTATCTGAAGCTATAATTAGTTTTTGCTCTAGATATTCTATAGATATCTGGAAATCGATCTAGATTTTGCTATTTAGATGTTAATAATCAAACAAGTCGATTATCAAACAAAAAGTCTGATTGCTGTAAATTACGGCTGTCGTCTTTGAGCAAATATTGCCGCTCAATACCCAAAAACAGTAAAAATACGGATGAGTAAAATTGCTGAGATGAATACAATGTGCGTAAGAACATCCACTCACTTAGGAGAGTTTATACTTAGAAAATTTTTAAATACATGATGAGCAGTAACTGATAAATTTCTTGGTGAATGGCAAATCAGCAAATCGTTTTCTTCTCCAAGTGTCATAAATTTTTTAAAAAACGCCTATATTAGGCTGTTTGGAAGAAAGCGAAGTTGATGTTGAATTTATTAGGTACTATTCAATCATCATTAATTTCACGCTTAAGAATATTTGGCGTAAACATTCTCTCAATCAATAGTGACAAAAACAAGTTAACTATGAAAAAGATTACCTATCAAGCTACCCTCAAAGATCTTGCACTTCTAGTTCCTACAGAAAGTTATACCGACCCCGAATTAGCCCAAAGTCTTTTACAATCGGGTGTTACTACGCCGATTATTTTTACTACTGATGGTGCGACAAGCCGATTTGGCATGAAGAAGCTAACTGTAAAAGACGGTACCAAAAGATTGAATTTGGCTGCTTCTAACCCAGAAATCGGTAAATTGACCGCCACAGTAGTTTTAATTGAAGATTCTACTGCTGAGTTAATTTCAACCCTTGAGGTAAAGTCTACTGTCAAACAGTCAGATATACGCTTAGATCAAAATACCTATAGCTGGAAAAACGAGAAGAGAAATATATCTGAACATTGCACAGCCAAAGAATTGGGCAATAAGTACGGTATTAGACTGCAATACCTTAATACTGTGATTCAGGGCAAAGTAAAATGTAGTAGAGGTTGGAGTTTGGCGCAATAGCTAAACTGGCTCTTAAGGGATAAGGGATGAGGATTGAGGGCGAAGGAATAAAATTTCTTTTTATTCCTTCGCCCTTGTTTTACCTGCATAAGCTAATCTGGTTGGTATCACCTAACTTGTGATGGCTAGAATATGAATTCTGATTTAGTTTCTTTTTTACAGCAGAAAACTTGTCTGGGTAATTTATCATTAGAAGTTCTAAGAGCGATCGCATCTTTACTAGATGAGCAAACAATTGCCACAGACGAGATCGTTGTTACTGAAAATACCCAGCCTGATGGCTTGTATATTATTCATACAGGAAAAGTATTAAGCGATAGTCAATCAGAGTCGCGTCCCAGCAGCTTATTATCAGGGACAGTACTAAATTTATATGCTCTGTTATTAAATCAGCCGACGCAATATACGATCGAGACTGTTAGTGAAACTAAGGTCTGGTTTCTTGATAGGACAGAGTTTCAAAAATTAGTTGAGCAATATCCCGCCATTGCTCAGACTTTTTCCCAGCAGTTAGCTACAGATGTTAGAGAACTATCAGACAAGCTTCAGTTTGAACAAGAACGTCAGATAACCTTAAGACCTTATCTAGTTAGTAAAGCTAAACGGGGAGTAATTGGCAAAAGCCGTTATGCAACTAGATTGCGATCGCAAATCAAACAGGCTGCTAAAACTAGAGACTCGGTACTAATTTTTGGTGAACCAGGATTAGAAAAAGATAATACAGCAGCTTTAATTCATTTTGGTTCAGCCGATCGTCGTCAACCAATTATTAAAGTTGATTGTGCCAAATTACAAACTAGTGGTGCAGAGTTATTTGGTCGTAGCGGTGGGAAACCTGGACTAATTGCCAGCTTAGGTACAGGAACTTTGGTTTTAAATAATATTCATTTATTACCCACTGAATTAATAGATGCGATCGCCACTTTAATTAAAGATAATCAGTATACTCCTGTAATGCGTCCTGGAGGAGATATCCCGCAAGTACAATCTTCCCAAGCCAGAATAATTCTCATTTCTGAACAAACTGTACAGGCGATCGATTCTGTAGTTGCTAATTTGATTAAAGTTCCTCCCCTAAGAGTCCGAAAAGCTGATTTAGATGAACAGATCAATTATTATCTAAATTTGATTGGACGCAACAAATGTCTGCGAAAAACCCAAATAACTCCCGAAGCAATTAGAAACCTTCAGGCTTATGATTTTCCTAACAATCTCAGGGAACTAGAAAGTCTTATCGAGCGAGCTTTAACTCAGCTACAGGGTTGTGATGACATTACCGAAGAAGTTGTTTGGCACTCTCAAAGTAAAAAGAAACAGTATCGCCTAAATCTCCTCAACAAATATCCCAAGCTACGTTACTTTCTTCGCAGCGACTGGTATCCTGACAAAATTAATTATGGTTTTACCGCCAGCTTTTTTGCCTTTATTGTTTTAGTCCTTTTTCTGGCTCCTCAAAACCGTCAGCACAACTTTGCTTTAAACTTATTTTGGGCTTGGTGGTGGCCTCTAATTTTAGTTACTTTTCCCTTTATTGGCAGGTTATGGTGCGCCGTATGTCCTTTTATGATTTATGGCGAAATCACCCAGAAGCTATCGCTAATTATGTTTCCGCGACAGCTTAAAAGATGGCCGAGAAATACTGCCGAGAAATGGGGTGGCTGGTTTTTGTTTGGTTTGTTTGCCCTAATTTTACTTTGGGAAGAATTATGGGATTTGGAAAACACCGCCTATCTTTCCGCTTGCTTACTGCTACTCATTACCGCAGGAGCAATGATCTTTTCTGCCATTTTTGAACGTCGTTTTTGGTGTCGCTATCTTTGTCCCATCGGCGGGATGAATGGTTTGTTCGCCAAACTTTCAATGACGGAATTACGAGCGCAACAGGGTACCTGTTCGGCGGAATGCACTACCTATCAATGCTACAAAGGAGGCCCAGCCAAAGGAGAAGGACAAGAAACCAATGGCTGTCCTTTGTATTCCCATCCAGCGCAGTTAACGGACAATAAAGACTGCGTATTGTGTATGACTTGTTTAAAAGCTTGTCCCCATCGCTCAGTAGAAGTTAACCTGCGTCCCCCTGGAATTGAACTGTGGACAACCCACACTCCCCACAGTTATGAAGTAGCTTTGCTGTTTCTGTTGTTAAACGTAATTTTTTTACACCGTTTACCAGAAATATCAACTCGATTGAGTTTAAACCTGCACCTTGAACAATTTAGCAATCATGCTTTAGTATCTGTTATTGCTTTGAGTCTACCCTTTATAGTGCCTGTGCTGGCGCAAATCGCATCCGAACTTGTGGGTAAATTAAATAATAAATATAAACCCCGCAAGTTTGTTGAACTGGCTTATGGCTATTTACCTTTGGTCTTAGCAGGGAACTTGGCTCACTATCTCCGCTTGGGTTTAGCAGAAGGAGGAAAAATATTACCCGTAACTATGGCAACCTTCGGCTTAGATGGTGCAGGTTTTCCTATCTTGGTTGCCGACCCCGCAGTAATTGCTTTTTTGCAAGGATGCTCTTTAATTTTTGGCGTGCTATTGGCTATTTTGTTAACCCAAAAGATTGCTCGTCAGCCTTTTAAATATTTATTACCGCAGCATCTAGCCACCGTAGTTTTAGCTGTAGCTATGTGGCAGATAATTATTGGTTTTTAAATATTTCGTTTAATTCTACAATTAATTTGGGCATTAAGTCTTCACCTGATAAACTTTGAGGATTAATCAGCACTTCGGGATCTTTCCCTAGACGGTAAATCTCGACTCTGGTTTCATCAGGGTAAATCAACCAACCAAGCTTTAC
Source organism: Chroococcales cyanobacterium (assembly GCA_038259125.1). GTDB lineage: Bacteria > Cyanobacteriota > Cyanobacteriia > Cyanobacteriales > Xenococcaceae > Waterburya. Next base: position 28,553 of record JBBSPC010000002.1, read on the forward strand.
TCCACATTCTCGATATTCTTCCATCTTCCGCTGCACGTCTTGTAATCTATCATGAGGAGATAATAACTCCAAGACAAAATCTGGTGTGATTGGTGCAAATCCTCTTTTCTGTTTTTGAGTTAATTCATTCCAGCGTGAGTTTTTAATCCAGCTAACATCAGGAGAACGTTTAGCACTATTTGGTAGCGTAAAACCAGTAGAAGAATCAAAAACAACTCCTAATTTATTTTGATAATTCCAAGTACCAATTTGAATTAATAAATCGGCATTCTGTCGCCCGCTTTCACTTCCTGTAGGTGACATGACAATTAATTCTCCTTGGCTAGTCATCTCAAATTTTGTATCTCGATTCTGAGCGCACAATTGCTCGAATTGACAATCTGTAATGGGATTAGCTAAGGCTCTAATGTCTATAGTTTCAATCATTAGTCATTCTTCTAAATAAAGAATTTGAGATCGATGAGTCTAATTATATGGCGTTGGTAATTTGAGGTATGAAACAGTTAATAATACTGTTTTTAGCTATTAGCTCTTAGCTGCACGATGCGAAGCATCTAAGCCCGCCAGGGCGGACTGCGCGAACGCGCTGCGCTCTTAGCCTTTTGAATAAAATATAAAACTGAAACTTTTAAGAATCATACCCTGTTTTATCAACGCCATTATATTTATAGGTTACTTGAAAAAAGCAGACAAAATTTTTTCTGGTAATGGATTATTAAAATCGTCAGAGACTACAAATAAACCTTCATCTTGACCTAAAACTCGGTCTTTGAGAGGTTCTTCAATCGGAACTAGGCAAAACAATAGGCTTTCCTGCTTTGGCAATGACTATTTCTTCACCTAGAACAGCTTGAGACAACAACTGAGATATGTGAGTTTTGGCTTCGTGGATGTTAACTTGTTTCACAATTATAAAGTTAACCAACATCAATCTGAGATAAAAACTCTGCTTTACCCTTGACTCCAGGATTAAGACAAAAAATAGAGCCAGCTAAATTATCTTCGGTTGAGCGATTTTGCCCTCCTGCGGTAGTAACATACAGTTTGCTATAGTCAGCACCACCAAAAGTTAAGCTACTAACTTGAGCCGTGGGAAAAGGAATACGCAGCACTTCTTCTCCTTCTGGACTGTAGCGAAAAATATGTCCCCCATCCCAACGCGCAGACCAAATATATCCTTCACTGTCTATCGTTAATCCATCGGGAACGCCATCGATTTCGGTAGTTAAAATATGAACTTGAGGATCGCTTAATTCTCCCGTTGCCAAATAATATTCAAAACGATAAATAGTATGAGTATCTGAATCTGTAGCATAAAAATACTTCAGGTCTGGAGAAAATCCCATGCCGTTGGGAACGGTTAATCCCTCCATGATGACCCGTAATGAACCATCCAAATCCAAACGATATAGCCTCCCAGAACATTCGGGAGTGGCTACAGTACCACTATAAACTCTTCCTAAAGGATCGGCGATCGCATCATTGAAGCGGGTTAATCTCTCAGCAGGAATCTCAGCTACAATAGTTTTGATTTGTCCTTCTTGCCAATGTTCAATTGTGCCTTTGGTTTTAAACAGCAGCAAAGAACCATCTTTTTGGATAGTAAAACCGCCCACAGGTTCTCCAGCATAGATTTGCTCAGCTTTTCCTTGAGCATGATTGTAGCGATACATTTTTCCTTGGGGAATATCTGTCCAGTAAAGACATTGCAGTTGAGGATGCCAGGTAGGAACTTCGGCATTGTGATGAGGATGATCGAGTAAAATACTTGGCTGTTTAGTTTTTAGATTCACGATCTTAAATTGATGATTTTTAGATGTACAGACCATCAAAACCTGTCATGATTTATTTTTAAACAATAATTTAATATAGATTAATATCCGTTTGCTGTGAATTATACTAAATCCGATTGGCAAAGGTAGCTATCGACTTTCTGACCTCTGACCTCTGACCTCTAAAATAAATAGCTCACCTATATGAACAAGATTTAGTATTAATTCTATTGCGCTTTAGTTACTAGCAAAACAGATTTAATCGGTCTTTGAATCCTATTCCCTTCTTTGTCTACTCTGCCATAGACCGCTTGACCATCGTAATACAGAGAAGCGGAACTTCCTCCATCCAGATTCATTGCTTTGACTGCGCCAAGACTAGACAAGAAATTAGCAAATTCTGCTAAAGATATGCCCGAATTTAGAGGTTGTTCTGACTGCTGCGACACCATAGCTAGAATTACGTCGCCATTGTCGGTAATCCCCACCGCACTTCTGGCATTTAAACTATCACTACCGATCGCATCACGGATTTTTTCGCCATCTTGATAAGCAATAAACCCCTCGGTTACAGAAGTATCTTTAGGTAATAAACCAGGTCCTCCTCCTAAAGACGCTTTTAATGTACAATTAGAAAGTATGAGTGCAAAATGTGGCTGAATATCGTATTGTGTCTGTTCTCCACAACTGTAACGACGAAACTCAGCACGGTTAAATATTTTCCCTAAATATTGTTTTAAATCAGGATTGTCTACTAGCCTTTCATTAAAGCGCGGATCGGCGACAATCTTTGATTCTTGAGTAATAAAGGAAGTGGTTTTTTGATTTACAGGATCGAAGTAACCGCCATTGATAGCTGCAATAACATTATCTTTGTCTTCTACGAACTCTTGGATAGATTTGAGTTCACCTGAAATTTTAGGAGCAACAATATAATTACTGTTGTAAGGAATAGTAATAGTATGGATAGTATGTTGCGATCGCTCAATAACATTATAATGAATTTGATTATCTGAAGTGACTGGTTTAGCTAGAGATGAATTGTTGACGTTGAAAGATAAAATCAAGCCTAAAACAGTTAATCCTAAAAATATCCATCCTGTTCTTTTCATTATTTATTATTCAACCAGAGTAACTACTAAGATTTCGGATAGTAAATCAACCCCACACCCACTTTATTCTTATGGGTAAAAATATCTTCAGCGGCAATCAAGTCTTTGAGACAAACTTGAATCATAGAAACAGGGCGATTAACAATTTTGCTAATTTCTTTAATAGTTATACCAGTATTTCTCGCCTGAATTATCTGTAAAATTTGTTCGTGAGTACTAACGCCAGGAGTTGAACTGATAATATTAATTTCTATCACTGACTAATATCTCCTTGGTCATTAATTAAGTTAGTTGCCAGAAACTTAATTTAGTAAAAGTAAAATAACGGACATAACATATAGTTATCCCCGCAGTTATATCCGCTATTTTTATTAACGACTACAGTAAATTTACGTAGAATAAAAAAATTAAAATTTTACAAAAATCACGAAAGTTTTACCAATCTGTGATCGCAATTTTGTTATCAAGCAAATATTAGCCTTAATTAACTATGAAAGATGAACGAATAATATCTACTTTTGATGCTCGAATGATGCAGAGGTGTATACAATTAGCACAGCGCGCAGCAGGAAAAACGTCACCCAACCCTTTAGTAGGTTCAATTGTAGTTAAAGATGGCAAGATTCTCGGAGAAGGCTTTCATCCAGGTGTAGGACAACCCCACGCCGAAGTATTTGCTCTACAAGATGCGGGAGAAGCAGCCAAAGGCGCAACAGTGTATGTAAATCTTGAACCCTGCAATCACTATGGCAGAACACCACCTTGTACAGAAGCTTTAATTAAGGCACAGATAGCCAAGGTAGTTACGGGAATGGTAGATCCCGATCCTCGCGTGGCTGGAGGTGGAATTAAAAAGCTACAGAATGCAGGCATAGAAGTCATAGTCGGCGTGGAAGAAACTGCCTGTCGTCAGCTAAATGAAGCCTTTATTCACCGTATTAATTACCAACAGCCTTTTGGCATACTTAAATATGCCATGACCTTAGATGGTAAAATCGCAGCCACCACAGGACATAGTGCTTGGGTAACAGGAAAAGCATCCCGTCATCTAGTACATCAGGTAAGAAGCAGTTGCGATGCGGTAGTTATCGGCGGCAATACGGTACGTAAAGATAACCCGAACTTAACTACTCATGGTGTAACAAAACATAATCCCCTGCGAGTCGTCATGAGTCGTAGTCTAGATTTACCTGCAGACTGCAACCTCTGGCGGACAGATATTGCCCCAACTCTAATCTTTACGGAAATAAATAGTAACCCCATGCTTCAGAAAAAACTAATTAGCAAGGGAGTAGAAATTATCGAGGTTACTCAACTCACTCCCAAAATAGCCATGGAACATTTATATCAAAAAGAACTATCTAAAATATTATGGGAATGTGGTGGAACATTAGCAGCTAGTGCGATCGCCGATGATACAATTCAAAAAGTAATGGCATTTATCGCCCCTAAAATCATTGGTGGAACATCTGCACCATCCCCAGTGGGTGATTTAGGCTTTGGCAAAATGACAGATGCACTGCATTTAGAACAAATAACTACTCAGGTAATTGATGCAGATATTTTAATTGAAGGCTATTTATCAATGGACAATGGATAATTAACCATAAAATCGATTTTTTGATTACGTCGAATATTGCTAAAATTTCTGTAAAATTTCTATCAGGCGATCGTTAAGTAAGTCAATATTATAGTCCTGGAGGACTTTTTGACGGCCTCTTTGTCCCATCTCAACTCTGAGTGTAGGATTGGTAATCAGATGCTCTATTTTACTAGCTAATTGGTTAATATCCCGTTCTGGTAGCAAATATCCTGACACACCATCTTCAATCAATTCAGGAATACCACTGTGATAGGTGCTAATTACGGGCAAACCTTTTGCCATTGATTCCATCAAAGATACAGGAATACCTTCGCAATCACCATCGCGGCTAGTAACACTGGGAGCTAAAACTAGATCGGCATGGTTAATAATAGCTGCAACCTCCTGTTGTTTTTTCCAGCCTAATAGTTTGATGTTGTCAGCAGCCTGTAAACTTTCTATTAAATGCTCTAATTCTGCTCTTAAAACTCCATCACCTACAATTTGATATTGTAAATTAGGATAGCGAGGAATTAATTGAGCCACTGCTTGAATACTGTATTGCAAACCTTTTTTTTCTACTAGGCGAGCAATACTAACTAAACACATCGAAGAATCATTTTGATTATCAATATACTGAAATTTATGACAGTCAATTCCCATATGATGCACCTTCACTTTAGCAGAATTACATCCAAGCTCGATTAGCTTCTTTTGCCAGTGTTGACTAATTGGCTGGAGTAAATCTACCACCTCAAAAAGATATTGATAAATATTCTGTCCATGTATATTTAGATAGCAAGAAATATCATAGCCATGAAAAGTGACTACAATTTTTTCCTGAGTTATGTCCAAATCTTTAAATAAACAAGCTTTTAAACCGTTGCGTCCATAGTGACAAAGAATAATATCGTAAGGTGGTTTATTCAGCCAAGGAAGAGCCAGATAAAAAGGCTTTAAAAAACCTGCTGGATCTCCATAGCGATCGCGATTATATTTAAGAAAATTAATAGCTCGCAGCAAAATTCTAGGAGCTTTGAAGAAATTTAAACAAAACAAAAAAATTGCCTTAAAAAGGCGTACAAATAAGTTTGTGGGAATAGATGTCCTGTAAGTGCGCTCTAAAAGGCTGTATTCATCTATTTCGGGGTGAATTTGGCTAATATCTCCAGGGCGATCGCAATATATATCTACTTCATGATTGCGGTCAATTAATCCCGTAATTTGCCCTAATATAAAGGTTTCGGATAAAGTTGGAAATTGATCTACTATAAACGCAATTCGCATCTCTTATTTTTAGGAAATTAAATTAAATACTACAATTCACCAACCAACAAATAATTAATGCGTCTAGTGTGAATTAGCGGTCAGACCCCGCGTCGCCGTTAGGCGTAAAGAAAGGCGCATAGTCCGCCGCATCTAATGCTGACTAAGAATAAAGGCTCAATTTTCTCATTATATTTGAAATTTGTCTGTGAAAACCATAACTTATTCCTGGGGGAACTTTCCCCCAGACCCCGCTCTCGCGCATTCCCAAGCCAGTCCGTTGGGCGGGTTCCCCGACTTGAAGGAACTGGCGTTTGCGGCTGACGGCGACGCGGTGAGACAGTTGCGTTGCGGGGGTTCCCCCCGTTGAGCAAACTGTTGAACCCTTTAGGGGGTCGCTCGCCTGTTAGGGACGTTACGTCCCTCCCCACACCCCTTCCGTAAAAGCCAAAATCGTGCTTTTCCTGTTTCAGATAATTTCTAGGGGTTCTAGTCCAAAATTAAATTTGCTTGAGTTGAGTTTGTAAAAATTTTTTTTTATAATGTATTTATATGACTTTCATAAGCTAATTTTTTAAAACCTAATTCATACCAAACGTAATTAATAGCAATTAGCAATTTTAAGTACTTAAAGCAATACGTCTAATAATTAAATTATTTATTAGATCGATCAATATATTTTAGTTTTAAAAAAGGCAACAATAATTTTGATTTATAAGCTCTGACTTTACGTTTTACTTTTCCGAAAAAACTGACTTTAGCAACAGGCTTACAGGCTCTCTCTTTGCTAAATACACAGTGAATGTATTGATTTTGTCTCCAAACATCAATATAAGAAAAGTACTTTAAATTAAATCCAGATTGCAGAGCAAATTGCATCAAAGTTTTGATTTCAATCACTTCATCAATAATTTGCAATTCTTGGGGATCGTGCTGTTGTAAATAAAGCTGGTATTCAGGACTAGGATAAGTCAAAATTAGTTTAGCGCGATCGCTTGTGACTTGACTCAGATTATTAAATAGTTGACCATAGCTCTCAGGTGGCAAATGTTCAATTACGTCAACCATAGTTACTAAATCTACTGGAAAAGACAATTTATTACGAATTTCGGCAAAGTTTTCGATAATATCAACGTTAAAAAACTCAATCTTATTTGACTTAATAGTTTCTTGAGCATACTTAATATTATTTTCTCCCAAATCACAAGCCAAAATTTTACCTCGATCTAACTTATTAGCTACTTGTTCGGGGACAATACCAATGCCACAGCCAAGATCAAGAATATTACTGTTAGGAGTTAAATAGTTTGTAATTAATCTAATTGCTTTTTCCAGACGTAAATTACCATAGAGCTTGTATTGCAGCATTCTGGTATTGGTAAAATTATCATAAAACTCTTTAACTTTAGTAGAGCTAGTCATATCAGTTTGTTGTGGTTAATTAGAAAGTTTTTAGATTGATTGATTAAAATTAATAATACAAAAAAACAAATAAATTTTCAGGTTGTTTATTTATCTGTCTTTAAGTTTTTAGCTATATAAATCATGTTTAATAAAGTAGAACGACCGTTAGGCAAAATTAGCCAGAAAGCAATATAAGTCAGACTATAGAGAATTGCATAAATTAACAAATTAACGGCAGGTTGAATATCAACTACCGACCAATATTCAAGGAGCATAATTATTCCTGCTGCGCCGATCGCAGCTATGGCAGGTCGATAGATTGTACGAACCAAATCAGCAGGCTTTAAAGGCGTTTTGTGATAGCAGTAGACAATGGAAGGAAGTTTGATCGCAACTATAAAAATACTATAGGCGATTGCGACACTGACTATTCCCCCACGCACACTAAACACAAACACCAGTACGTTACAGATAGAAAAAACTATTCCCCATCGAAACATACGGTCAGTAAACGCCAATGATTGATAGACCCAGCCTTCAGCTACGTTGATTGTACCAATAAAGGCAGCAGGAGCTAGACAGCGAAAGACTAGCACCGCCTCCAGCCACTGTTCCCCCAAAATAGTTAGGATTAATGGTTTAGTACAGGCAAACATAAAAGCTACCATCGGCATACCGATGGTGGTAATAAGTAAAATAGCTTTGAAATAATAACGGCGATATCGATCTGGTTGATTTTGTAAGCGACTCAGGGTGGTAACTGCCACATTACCTATGGGATTGTTAATCTGCTGAATTGGCAGCAAAATCAGCTGATAGGCTCTTTCATAGATACCCAGAGGCTGCACACCCCAAATTCGACCAATTAAAATATTATCTAAATTACGAGCAAAATAATTAACCGCATTAAAGCCTGATAAATTGCCACCAAACGCCAGCATTGAACCAATATCAGCCTTGGGACTAGGTAAACTAGGTCGCCAGCGACAGTAAATCCAGACACAAAATGTGTTAGCTATAACCGTTGCTAACTGTAAAATGACTAATGCCCAGTAGCCAGCCCCCATAACTGCGGAGATAATAGCAGCACTTACTCCTGAAATTAGGGAAATAATTTCGATTTTAGCTAAAATAGCAAACTGCATTTTGCGCTTGAGTAATGCTTGGTGTTGAACACTCAAACCGCTAAAAATAAAGATGCTAGCTAACGCTAAAACAATTCCTTCTAGGTTTGATTGATGATAAAAATTAGCTACTAATGGTGCGATCGCAGCTATGATCGAAGCAATTAAACAACTAAAGGCAATGTTGATCCAAAAAAGCGTACTAATTTGCTGATGATTGACCTTCGACTGCTGAATAGTAGCATCAGACAAACCCAAATCTCTAAATAACTGCACAAAGCGAATTATTACTGTAGCCATGCCAATCAAGCCATAATCATTGGGGGTAAGAAGCCTGGCTAAAACTACTGTTGACCCCATTTGAATACAAAACTTACTAAACTGGGTAACAAAAACAATTGCCCCACCACGGATAGATCGCTTTTTCAAATTTGCAGTTAAATTATCGGTATCAAAGTAATTTTGATATTTGGTCTGTGAAGATTTCTGATTTTGCTTTGACACAAATTGACCCTAATTTAACTTGGTTGCCAGTATATCGGACTAATTCTTTTAACCAGTTTATAAAGACGCATATCGAGCTTTAAATTATGATTTACATATATTGCTTGCGCCCACATATTTTATCGTTAAATCGCTGGTGCTTAATATAAGCCTGGTGTGAATTAAATTTCATTAAGATGATCGAGACTGAAAAGTAAAAATATTTAAACGTACCGTATTTGCATTCACAAATTAATGCTTGCTCAACATTTTTGGTTACTTATATTGTGGATAGTCATTGGTGCTGGTTTCCGTTTTATACATCTGGAAACCTTACCTCCTTGGACAGATGAATGTGCCACCCTTGTATTTAGTCTTGGCAATAGTTTTTATAATGTTCCTTTAAATCAATTTATCGATCTATCAACTCTGCTTGAACCTCTTCAACTCAATGGGAGTGCGGGAATTAAAGATGTTACCAATCTTGTGCTTACCCAAAGTACTCACCCACCGCTATATTTTGTCTTAACCCATCTGTGGTTGAAGCTTTTTCCGCCTGTAGATGGGCTAGTTTCAATTTGGGCAGCTAGATCTCTGTCTGCTTTGTTAGGAGTTATGGCTATTCCTGCAATTTTCTTTTTTGCCAAGCTGGCTTTTAATTCCCTAATCGTGGCTCAGATTGCAGCAGCAATGATGGCAATTTCTCCCTTCGGAATTTTTTTGGCGTTACAAGCTCGTCACTACACCTTCATAATTTTGCTAATAATTGCTTCACTGTCCTGTTTTATCTGCGCTTTTCGCTCAGTTAATCGGGGAGCAATTATTCCGCTTTGGCTCGTTTTAGTGTGGATTGTCATTAACTGTCTGGGAGAGGCAACTCATTACTTCTTTGTTTTGACTTTAGCATCAATGGCGATCGCCTTTATGCCCCTGATCTGGCAGCAGTTTCGCCAAGACAAGACCGTGCTTAGTACATCTCAATGGCGACGCATCTATTCTGCGGGGATGGGTTCTTTAATCGGCTGTTTGGTATGGCTACCCAGCATGATGGCAGTTCGCAATAGTTCCCCAACTGAGTGGATTTATAACAGCAATGCCAGCTCAAGATGGCTTGAGCCAATCGGACGGTTTCTTTTATGGCTGATGAGTACAGCCATTCTTCTGCCTTCATCACTATATGATTTTCCTCTCAGCGTAATTATTGTATCGGGGATAATCACGTTGATTTTCTGGCTTTGGCATTTACCGCCCCTGGTTCGCGGACTGAAATTACAGAGACAAAATGTTGCTAGTCGAGAAGCGATCGCGGCATTGAGCGGCTATTTAATAGCTGCGATCGCGCTATTTTTCTTTTTCACCTATATGTTGGGGATGGATTTGACTTTAGCAGGGCGGTTTCAATTTGTTTATTTTCCTGTAGTTATTGTCTTAATCGCTGCTGGTTTAGGTCATATTTGGAATGCTAAAAATAATACTGCTTTGAAAGAGCAATTCGCCCAGCATTTCTGGTTCAATCTCAAAAACTATTATGGCAAAAGAATAGTTTTTGTTTTTCTCATCGTGGGATTTTTGGGTGGAGTAATTGCCAACTTAAATCTTGGCTATCTGCAAAACCATCGTCCTGATTTGGCGATCGCCAAAATTGCTGAAGGTAGCAAAGCACCTATAGCTATAGCGACTACCTATAAACATCATGGACAAACTGGAAGAATGATTGGACTTGCGTGGGGATTAAAGAATTTGCCCAATATCAAATCTCCACAATTTTTCTTGGCTAGGCAAGAGCTTAAAAATGCTTCTGAGGATTCTGCCACAATCTTCTCTCAGAAATTGTCTCAAATAAAGCGACCTTTAGATTTGTGGTTAATAAACTTTGATGATGATGTTGAACTTGAAACGCAAAATTGTTTTCCCGATTCTGAATATCAAGATATGGTCGGTCAATATAAATATGAGCTTTATCGCTGTCAAGATTGAAAAAAGGTATTAGGAAATATAGAAAAAAAATACCATTGCAAAACAACATAATAAGTGCGATCGCAATGGCAAGAGTATATTTTAACTATCTTCAGGTTTTAACGATAAAGCTTAAAATTCTGAGCTTTTAGCTGGGTTGATATCTACAGGCATCCCTGATGAACCACCACCAGATAAAATATCCGCTTCTTTGACAAAGCCACTATATGCTTCCATTCCGTGTTCGCTGATATCTAAACCACGTCTTTCTTCGTCTTCATGGACTCGAATACCAATAGTTACCTTCAGCAGAGTCCAAACAATGGCACTAAAGACTACAGTAAAGGCACCAATAGCTACAATCCCGATAATTTGCGTAACAATATTCGCTGTACCAAAAATACCGACTGCTAGAGTTCCCCAAATACCACAGACTAGGTGAACAGAAGTTGCACCCACAGGATCGTCAATCTTGATACTGTCAAAGAAAGCAACAGAGAAAACGACGATAATACCAGCGATCGCGCCAATGATTATAGCCGATAAAAGGCTAACATCATCACAACCAGCAGTAATACTGACCAAACCAGCTAAAATACCGTTGATGATCATCGATAAATCTGGTTTACCATCTTTGAGCCAGGAGGTGAAAGTAGCCGTTAAACCACCTGCTGCTGCTGCTAAGTTGGTAGTCACAGCAATATAGGCAACATTACCATCTGCTGCTAATTCTGAACCAGGATTAAAACCAAACCAGCCAATCCAGAGGATCAAACAACCCAGAGTAGCAAAACCCATGTTGTGACCAGGGATCGCGCCTATTCTACCGTTTTGGTATTTACCCAATCTTGGTCCTAAGATTGCTGCACCGACTAAAGCAGCCCATCCACCAACGGAGTGAACCATAGTAGAACCCGCAAAGTCATGAAATGCGAGGGCGCCATCTGCGCCACTATTCAACCAGCCACCGTCCCAAACCCAGTGTCCAGTAACAGCATAGGAAATAGCTACTAATAAAGCACTAAAGATTAGGAAAGCACCAAACTTGATTCTCTCTGCTACTGCACCAGAAACAATGGTTGCTGCTGTGGCTGCAAAAGCTACCTGAAACAAGAAAGAAACTGTTTCGGGAACTGCTGCGGGATAGGGATCGTTACCATAAGGAACAGAATCGCCATTAAAGAAAAATCCTTGCAAACCAATAAAAGGATTGCCTTCGCCGTACATAAAAGCATAACCTACTGCCCAGTACGCCAAAGTTGCGATCGCAAAAACGATTAAGTTTTTCGCCAGGATATTAACCGCATTTTTCTGGCGACAAAATCCTGTTTCTAACAGAGCAAATCCAGCATTCATAAAGATTACTAGAATAGCACTTGCTAGAATAAAAATAGTATTGACAACAACTATTAGTTGCGCAAGATCTGTAGGAGGTTCCAATCCTTGAGCTGAAGCTGCCGTATTCCAAACGATAACAATAATCGCTGCTAGGGGAATACAGATAAACCACGCAGGGGAAAAAGATTTAAATATTGTTCTCAAGGGTTTTGGAACTAAGTTTCTCACCTGTGTTCCTATTTTGTCATTTTCATGTCCAAGAGATCTATTTGTTTTTAAGAATTTAGAATTCATCTACACTTCAATTAATTTAGAAAATATATTTAGTTTGTCTAAATTTGCAAACTATAATTTGTTTAGTTTGTGATTTTTTTCTTTCTATTGCCGTATTCGTTAATACAGTTTTATTTTTCTTTTTAAATATATAATCTTAAACTTTTGCTCGATATTAAATTTTATAACTGAATTAAAATATTTTATTTAACTATTTTTTTCTGTTGCTGTGATCATCGATCAAAATCTAGTCTTTAAGAATATACGTCTCATGTGGATTAACTTCGTTCAGATTTATTGGTTTTCAGCTTTTAGCTACTACAACATAATGCAAAATTCAAGTTGTTTAGCTGCGTAAACCGCAATCAAAATCTGAAAATTAGTTTTTTGTACCTAAAACCAAGCATAAGTGTAAGTTTAAAGTAATTTTTGATTCACATTAGGCGTAATATATAAAAAAACCGTTCTCCAAGGAACGGTTTGTCAAGTAATTTAGACCTGAGTTACAAAAAGTTAATGTTTAATTACTAGACCTTTTACTTTTTACCTCTTAGTTATGTGTAATTAACAACGATTTGTATAACAACCCTACTTAATAAATAACATTTCTTGGTAAGTAGGTAGAGGCCACAGATCATCAGCTACTTCAGCTTCTAAAGCATCAACATCTGTTCTGACATCATCCATCATCGGACGAATTGTAGTAGCACAATATTTCATGTGTTCTTCAGTATTGCCAAAGTCTTCTTTTTCTAAAGCCGAACTTAACTTAGTCACTTTAGACATCATGGAGTTAGTCAACTCCGCAACTTTTTTAATATTGTCTGGAGCGAGACTAATGCCCATCTCTTCTAAACCTGCCACAGTACCAGCAATGTCAGCTAAATGTCTCATGGCAGCAGGATAAATACTGGTTTTTGCCATGTCTATCACTAGCTTGGCTTCAACTTCGATAGAGAGAACATACTGCTCAGAATACACTTCATAGCGACTTTCTAATTCCACAGGGGACAAAACTCCTGTGCTTTCAAATAGCTCTTCAATATATTTTTCTTTTAAGCAAGGAAGAGCATCAGCAGTAGTAGGTAAATTAGCCAAACCTCTTTCTTCTACTGCCATTTTGTGCCATTCGGCAGAGTAGCCGTCGCCACCAAAAATAATTGCACTGTGTTTTTGCATTATTTCTTTGAGGACAGTCAGAATAGCAGCGTTTTGATCTGTTCCTTTTTCTAGTTCACTTTCTAGAAGATCCCCTATAAAGTTAAGCGAATCTGCCAGCATAGTATTAAGAGCAATTAATGGTCCTGAAACAGACTGACCAGAGCCAACTGCACGAAACTCAAAACGGTTGCCAGTAAAGGCAAAAGGAGAAGTTCTATTGCGATCGCCCGCATCTTTAGATAGAGGTGGTAAAGTATCTACCCCAATCTGCATTACTCCTTTATGACTATAATTATTGCTCATATCACCTTTGGCAATTTGGTTAAATAAAGTCTCTAATTGAGAACCTAAGTAAACCGACATGATTGCTGGCGGTGCTTCATTTGCGCCCAAACGATGATCGTTGCTTGCGTTGGCAATTACAGCCCGCATCAAAGGAGCATATTTGTGTACCCCACGAATTACCGCAGCACAGAAAACCAAAAACTGTGCATTTTCATGGGGAGAATCACCAGGATCTAATAAGTTACCTTGAGTTTCATTACCTACAGACCAGTTGACGTGCTTACCAGAACCATTGATACCTGCAAAAGGTTTTTCGTGCAGTAAACAGACAAAACCATGCTTTTTAGCAGTCTGACGCAACAATGTCATAGTTAACTGTTGATGGTCAGAAGCTACGTTGGCTGCTTCAAAAAAGGGTGCGATTTCAAACTGTCCCGGTGCTACTTCGTTGTGTCTGGTTTTAGCAGGGATGCCTAAACGATACATTTTCTTTTCTACATCCTGCATAAATACCTGCACTCGCTCAGGAATTGCGCCAAAATAGTGATCGTCAAACTGCTGACCTTTAGCAGGTGGCTTGCCAAATAAGGTTCTTCCAGCTAATAATAAGTCTGGACGACTATTGGCAAAGTGAGCATCTACTAAGAAATATTCTTGCTCTGCCCCACAGCTAGAATTAACAGGAGCTACATCACTATGCCCTAGTAATTTAAGTACTTTAGTTGCTGCTTTATTCATGGCGCCAATAGAACGCAATAAAGGAGTTTTCTTATCTAAAGCCTCTCCAGTCCAAGAGATAAATACAGTGGGAATGCAAAGAGTCACACCATTATCTGTTTCCATTAGATAAGCAGGACTAGTTACGTCCCAGGCTGTATAGCCTCTAGCTTCAAAGGTAGAGCGAATACCACCATTAGGAAAAGACGAACCATCGGGTTCACCCTGTACTAATAGCTTGCCTGCAAATTCGGAAATCGCGCTGCCATCACTTTGAACAGATATAAATCCATCATGCTTTTCGGCGGTGGCATTAGTCATCGGATAAAAAACATGGGCATAGTAGGACGCACCTTTGGAAATAGCCCAGTCTTTCATTGCCGATGCCACCATATCAGAAATGGAAACGTCTAGTTGTTCTCCTGCTTGAATTGTTTTTTTAAGAGATTTAAAAACGCCTTTAGGTAAGCACTGTTTCATTTTGCTTAAGCTAAAAACGTCTGCTGCCCAAATATCTTCTAAACGGCTAGGGGGTTCAGCAAAAATTGGTTCGCGATCAGTAATTTGATAGATTGCTTGCGTGCGAGATTCGTATCCCATGACAGTTTTATTTTCTAAAAATATGTGTATGTGTTTTAGTTCAATTGATCGTATCCTGAGAGAGATCTAACAAATTGTAAAATTGACTACAGAATTTGCGTTAGCTCTTTAAATTATTAAAAACTTTTATATTTGGGTTTCTAGGCGATCGCTACATGCGGCTGAATCGCTTTTTGAATAGCAGACTTTTTAGTTTAATACCTTATTCATTAATTGATAAAAGATATAATCAATAAAGATGTCAAAATTTGAAGCTAGTAACTGTAGTCGTCGCTACTTGTGAGATTATTGGTAGATGTAGCTTATGACATAGCTTATAAAAGAAGCTAATCTTACTAGCCAAAATTTAAAAATTGCTGTTGGGAGAAATCAAGAAAAATGCGTGACGCAGTTACCAACCTAATAAAAAATTACGACATTTCAGGTCGTTATTTAGACCGTAATGCTATGGATAGTCTGCAAGACTACTTTACTTCTGGAATAGCCAGAGTAGCCGTAGCTACAATGATCAGTGGTAATGCTGCCACGATTGTACGAGGGGCAGGACTTAAACTGTTTGAAGAAGTTCCTGAATTGCTCAGTCCTGGTGGCTATGCCTACACGACTCGTCGTTATTCCGCTTGCTTACGAGATATGGACTATTATCTACGCTATGCTAGCTATGCTTTAGTAGCTGGTAGTATGGATGTTCTAGACGAGAGAGTATTGCAGGGTTTACGGGAGACCTATAATTCTTTAGGTGTGCCTATTGGACCTACTGTGGTAGGAATCAAAATTATGAGCGATATGCTCAAAGAAATGGCATCAGAAGCAGGAATTGAGAATACTAGCTTTATCGACGAGCCGTTTGAATATATGAATAGTCAACTCAGCGAAGTTTCGGTTTAAAAAGCGTCGAGAAAGGTGTACCCACCGCATCTGCCCGCGTCGGCAGAAAGGACTTGTCCGCATCTAGACGCGCCCTCAGCAATAACCTCAACGGAACGGTTTTGCGAGACAGTTCGTTGGCGGGGTTCCCCCGCCAACGAACTGTCAAGGGTGCTTCGCAAGAGAATGCTCGACAAGACAGCTGTTAGCCTGAATTGAAAAATATATATTGCCAAGCGATCGCTTGAAAACAATTAAAAATTTAGTCGCCCTTATGATAATTATTTTAAGGGCGATTTTTTGTGTAATGAATCTTATCAATAGTTTTAATAATTCTTATTCCCAGAATTTTGTACGGTAACCCACACTAACCAAACCGTTGCCAGAGGTAACGTACATTCGCTAAATTAGCAGTCGGAAGGTGAGAGTGCTAATTTAATAAAAGGTAATCTCTAAACCAAAAAATATTACTCACAACTAAGCATTTTAGTTATCTGGAGAATTTCGCATGGCAGCTATTAGCATTAACGTTACAACTGTAAAACCCTTAGGCGATCGCGTATTTATCAAAGTCAGTGCAGCCGAAGAACAAACTGCTGGCGGTATTATTTTACCCGATGCAGCTAAAGAAAAACCTCAAGTTGGCGAGGTAGTTGGCGTAGGTCCTGGCAAACCAAAAGATGATGGCGACGGTCACGTACCTTTAGAAGTAAAAGTTGGCGATAAAGTTCTTTACTCTAAATATGCTGGTACTGATATCAAGCTAGGCGGTGAAGATTATGTGTTGCTATCTGAAAAAGATATATTAGCAGCAGTTGCTTAACTTATTGGTCGCTTACCAATAAGCAATAACTATTGACAATAATCAAGACCGATCTTTACAGCATCAATTTAATTTATTCCTCGTTCATCACTTCATTAAAGGCAACCTAGTTTTATGGCTAAATCTATAATTTACAACGACGAAGCTCGTCGCGCTCTGGAAAAGGGCATTGACCTGTTGGCTGAAGCGGTAGCTGTTACCCTCGGTCCCAAAGGACGTAACGTAGTCCTGGAAAAAAAATTTGGCGCGCCCCAAATTGTTAATGATGGGGTAACGATCGCCAAAGAAATCGAATTAGAAGATCACATTGAGAATACAGGCGTATCCTTAATTCGTCAAGCTGCATCCAAAACTAATGATGTGGCAGGTGACGGAACTACTACAGCCACAGTTTTGGCTCACGCCATTGTCAAAGAAGGTCTACGTAACGTGGCAGCAGGAGCAAACCCCATTGCCATCAAGCGTGGTATTGATAAGGCGATTGAATATTTGGTCGGCAAGATTAAAGAGCAAGCTCAACCTGTTGGCGATTCCAAAGCGATCGCTCAGGTAGGTACAATTTCTGCGGGTAACGACGAAGAAGTTGGCAACATGATCTCGATGGCGATGGATAAAGTCGGCAAGGAAGGGGTAATTTCTCTAGAAGAAGGTAAGTCCATGACTACCGAATTAGAGATTACCGAAGGGATGCGCTTTGACAAAGGCTATATCTCTCCTTACTTTGTGACTGATACCGAGCGCATGGAAGCTGCTCTAGAAGAGCCTTTAATTCTAATTACCGATCGCAAAATTAACTTAGTCCAAGACTTAGTACCTGTACTAGAACAAGTAGCTCGCCAAGGGAAACCTTTGGTAATTATCGCCGAAGATATCGAAAAAGAAGCTTTGGCTACTTTGGTAGTTAACCGTCTACGGGGTGTACTAAACGTGGCTGCGATTAAAGCTCCTGGATTTGGCGATCGCCGTAAGCAGATGTTAGAAGACATCGCTGTGTTAACTGGCGGTCAAGTAATCTCAGAAGATGCAGGTCTAAAACTAGAAACTACTAAAGTTGAATCTTTAGGTACTGCCCGTCGCATCAACATTACTAAAGATAGTACTACTATTGTGGCAGAAGGCAACGAAGCAGCGGTTAAAAGTCGCTGTGAGCAAATTCGCCGTCAAATAGAAGCTAGTGACTCCTCTTACGACCAAGAAAAGCTACAGGAGCGTCTAGCTAAACTTTCTGGTGGTGTTGCAGTAATTAAAGTTGGTGCTGCTACCGAAACAGAAATGAAAGACCGCAAATTGCGTTTAGAAGATGCTATCAACGCAACCAAAGCTGCGGTAGAAGAAGGTATTGTACCTGGTGGCGGTACTACCCTAGCTCACCTAGCTCCTGGCTTAGAAGAATGGGCAAAAGCTAATCTCAAAGATGAAGGTTTAACTGGTGCAACCATTGTGGCTCGCGCTTTAACTGCTCCCTTGAGAAGAATTGCCGAAAACGCTGGTCAAAATGGCGCGGTAGTTGCTGAGAGAGTCAAAGAAAAAGACTTGAATATTGGTTTCAATGCTGCTACAAACGAATATGTCAATATGTTTGAAGCTGGTATTGTTGACCCTGCTAAAGTAACTCGCTCTGCTCTGCAAAACGCTGCTTCTATTGCAGGAATGGTATTAACTACTGAATGTATAGTCGTAGATAAGCCAGAAAAAAATAAAGGTGGCGGTGGTGCTGGCGGTGGTGCTGGTGACTTTGATTATTAAGCTTTTAGCTCTTAGCTTTGGGTTAATGTTCTAACATCTTCATTACCTTAAAGGCTGTCCTCTAGACTTGCGGGACAGCCTTTTGTTTTGAGCTATTGAGAAATATCAAACTTTAACAATTACATAGATAAAGTCTATTTCCTCATCCTTCATCCCTCATCCCTTAAGAATGATACATTTAGTTTTTGGTCGCAGAATCAAACCTTCTCGTTCAAATTGATTTAAGGTTTTGGTTACTGTAATTCTCGTCGTACCGATAGCTTCAGCTAATTCTTGATGGGTTAAATTAAAGTCAATTAGTTTTCCCTGTTCAGTTACCCGTCCAAACTTATTGCCCAACCATTTCAAGAGCAGCCACAAACGCCTGGCAATTCGATTGTTACGGATGATATAGATTAACTGTTGAGTTTGCTGTCCATGATATAAAATCTGTCTAGTAAAAGTAGCTTTTTTTTCAAGAGGAATTGCGATCGCACCAACATCACTGAGACACTTGAGCCGATAAGAGTCGAGACTAGTTAAATGATTGCCAATCACATCGTCTTTTCCCCAAAAACCTAAAGTAATTAATGTTCCATCTTCTCTGCAGGTATAAGTTTTAACCACTCCATAAACAATTAACCAAAGGTAATTTTTTTGGGGAGGTAGCTGTCTTCCTGCCTGAAAAAATGTAGTTGTAGACCTGTTTATCAAAGTTTGCATTAGTCTTATTGCAACGCAGCTAGCGTGTATCTAATCATTAAATAATCCAACTATTTCACCCATCCTGCCTGTGTCAATTTACAAGATATTGTTAAATAGTTAACATTCGCATTGCATAAAGTTTGATAGCTAATCAAGTTTATGACCAGTGATTTTTAGGAAGTTATCAAAATACATCCGAGACATTTTTGTAAAATAGCCAACATTCAGATCGCAAATTAGAAAAGACCTACATTCAATTATTTCAATTGAGTTTTTTCGCCTGTGGCAGAGTAAATTTAAGGCGTAAGTTTTATGGCTGTGCTTTACTGGGAAGCGTTGTCATAACTATGCTGCTCTATGAATCGCCACAGTTGGATAATTCTTTGTTTGGCATATATTGTCAGCCTGCTATCAACCAATTTGTTTGCTTTTTCTAGCTCTGGTTTTACTGGACAACAGTTAATTTGGCTCGTAGCTGGATTAATTAGCCTAAGCGCGATCGCTGTTTTGGTTGATAATGGTTTTGGGACTAGTAAACCACCAAGATTAAACGCTCTAGAAATATTCAAAAGAGTTTACAAGCAGTGGTTGGGTACGGCAATAGTTGCCATTTTGGCGATAGTTTATTTTCATGTGCGTATCCCCCAGCCACAAGGCAACGATATTAGCTATCAAGTAACTACTTCTGATAGTGAGTTTGTGAGCGTAGCAGGAAAGGTTTTAACCGAACCTAGGTTAAACGATAATCAACGTCTCAAGTTTTTGCTTGAAGCTTATAAGGTTGGAGACAAAGAACAAGTATCGGGAAAACTCTATGCAACTTTGCCCTTATTACAAGGGACGGGAATTTATCCTGGGCAAAATTTAAAGCTCAAAGGTTCTTTATACTTACCCCAAGCTGCCAAAACTCCTAGTGGTTTTGATTTTAAGGAGTATCTTGCCCGTCAGGGAGTATTTGCAGGAATACAGGGATTTGAAGCGGTTTTGAGTGAGCAAGAACCTAGCTGGGGTTGGTGGAAGCTGCGCAGGCGGATTGTCAGAAGTCAGCTAAAGGTTTTGGGTAGTCCGATGGGACAGTTGGTAAGTTCCATGATTCTAGGGCGTAAAGCAGTAGATTTACCTACGGATATCCGCGATCGCTTTATTGAGGCTGGATTGGCTCATGTGCTGGCTGCCTCTGGCTTTCATGTATCTTTGCTGCTAGGAATTATTCTAAAAATAACTAATCGTTTTGCCGCTAAACCTCGACTAGTTATCGGCATAGGCACTTTGTTGGTTTATCTAGGTTTAACAGGAATCCAAGCTTCTGTATTTCGTGCCTGTTTGATGGGAGTAGCGGTACTAATAGCTTTAGTAATGGAGACAAAAGTTAAGCCCTTGGGTTCGCTTTTATTAGCTGCAACCATCATTTTATTATTCAATCCCTTATTTATTAGCGATCTCGGTTTTCAGCTTAGTTTTTTGGCAACCTTGGGCTTAATTGTGACCATGCCTGGTTTAATAGCCCAACTAGATTGGCTACCGCCGACTATTGCCACTTTAGTGGCTGTACCTCTAGCTGCCACCCTTTGGGTACTGCCATTATTAAGTTATAAATTTAATTCAGTTGCTACCTATAGCGTCATTGTTAATATCATTTGCACCCCTTTAATCACCGTAATTAGCCTGGGAGGAATGATAAGTGCGATCGCTGCTTTAATTATGCCTATCTTGGGAAGTGCGATCGCCTGGATATTGCTGTATCCCACCCTGTTACTGATGGCAGTAATTAGCTTTTTTACTAATTTACCAGGAAGTTCTTGGGCGATCGGACAAATCTCTCTAGGTGTATTATTAACTATCTACGGATTATTTCTCTTGGTTCTAGTGAGCAACTGGTGGCGCAAACATTTGAAGCTAGTTTTGCTCGGCGTTTTAACTTTAATTATTGTTCCTGTAACATATCAGCATTTAAATTTAACCCAGATTACCGTCTTGCCTGCACACCCTGAACCAATTATAGTTATTCAAGATCGAGGCAAAGTAGTATTAATTAATACTGGTGAACCAAAGAATATTAAATATAGCTTGTTACCATTTTTGACAAACCAAGGGATTAATCAAATAAATTACGCCATTAACTCAAGCCCAGGGTTTCAATCCAATTGGTCAGCAATTAGCGATCGCCTGTCTATCGAACATTTTGTTTCTAACCTCAACTCAAAACCTCTAACACCATTTAATAACCAGACACAGGTTCAATTTGAGCGCGTAATTGCTACCAAATCTTTAACAATATCATTTGACGCTCAGCTATCAATTTTAAAATTAGATACAGCAATGAATACCTGGCTAATATTAAACAATACAAAGCCTGATGCGGATCGGCTTCAGCAATATATTCAAGCAAGTTCAAATCAAAAACCGCTTATTTTCGTAGGTGCCAAGATTGTAGCAGCCTGGTTCAAATTACAGCCTCAATCAATCATTGCCTCGAATCAACCCCCAGAAATTACCCGACGAGACACAGACAAAATTCAGGTTTATAACCTTCAAGATGGAGTAGTTCATTGGACACCTCATAACGGGATCGAGACCTTAGTAGCTGATACAAATTGGTAAAATTACTTCCAACTTTTAATTGTCTAACTTAAACAAAATTACCAACAGGAGTGTCTGAGATTTTTGGGAGAAATAGTTTGATTTTAAAAACCTTGAAAATAATATTAAAAGTTATAGGAGTATTATGCTTCTTTTTTCTAATTGATGCTGCTATTTTTGGTAGCTTCTATCATCCTTTTACTTATATTTACCAGTCAGGTAGTTGGCTTAATTGTCGGGCTTCAACTTCTAGCTGTCAAGAAGTATTAGCTAGCAAAATAGATAATACCCAGAAAGGGAACAGTATGGTTGTTAGCTCTCAACATATAGCATCACAAGTAGGGGCGCAAATACTGAAAGATGGAGGAAATGCAGTCGATGCTGCTGTAGCTGTGGGTTAT
This sequence comes from Chroococcales cyanobacterium, assembly GCA_038259125.1. Taxonomy (GTDB): domain Bacteria; phylum Cyanobacteriota; class Cyanobacteriia; order Cyanobacteriales; family Xenococcaceae; genus Waterburya. Next base: position 50,727 of record JBBSPC010000002.1, read on the forward strand.
GCTTTGGCAGTTACCTATCCTTGCTGTGGTAATTTAGGCGGTGGTGGCTTTATGACTCTTCGTTTAGCCGATGGCAAAGAGACTTTTATCAACTTTCGGGAAACTGCCCCTTTAGAATCAACTGCTGATATGTATCTTGATGCAGAAGGGAATGTTGTTGAAGACTTAAGCACCAAAGGTTATCTTGCTGTAGGTGTTCCAGGTACAGTGAAAGGATTGAATTATGCTCTTGCCAAATATGGCACCATGAGTCGTCGTGCCGTTATTTCTCCTGCAATCAAGTTAGCTCAAAAAGGTTTTACTCTCCAGCAAGGAGATGTAGATGTATTCAAGGCTGGTAAAGGCAGATTAAAAGACCCAAATACAGCAAAAATATTTCTAGACAGCAAGGTCGAAGTGAGAAAAGCTGGAGATGTTTTACAGCAACCAGAATTAGCAGCGGTTTTACGGCAACTTATTTCTCAAGAAGATGCTTTTTATCAAGGAGAAATTGCCAACAAGATCGTCGCAGCTAGCCAAGCCAATGGAGGTATTCTATCTCTAAAGGATTTTGCTACTTATAAAGTTAACGAAGACGAACCAGTTAGCTGTAACTATAGAGGATATAGAGTAATTTCTTCTCCGCCTCCAGGAGGTGGTACTACTTTATGTCAGATGTTAAATATCTTATCTGGCTATAGCTTGAAAAAGTCAGGTTGGAAGACTCCCCAAAGCTTAAACTATCTGTTTTCTTCAATGTTACTGGCGTATGGCGATCGCAATCGTTATCTGGGCGATCCTGATTTTGTTGATAATCCCCTAGACAAGTTATTATCTCCTAAATATGCTGCTAGCTTGAGAGACAAAATTGGTGATAATGCTATTTCTCCTGAATCTGTCTATTCAACAGACATTCAATCTGAAGGAACAAACACTACGCATTACTCGGTAGTAGATAAAAATAATAATGCAGTAGCCGTAACCTATACTATCAACTCTTATTTCGGTGCAGGAGTAATTGCCCCTGGTACGGGATTTCTACTCAACAACGAGATGGATGATTTTACTACCAAATTAGGGGAGGCTAACCAGTTTGGTTTAAGACAGGGAAAAGCCAATTTAATCGAGCCAGGAAAACGCCCCCTCAGTTCCATGTCCCCCACAATAGTCACCAAAGATGGGCAGGTTTATTTAGTTACAGGTAGTCCAGGAGGTTCGACAATTCCCACTACCGTATTACAAATTATTATTAATACGATCGACTATGACATGAGTCTGAGCAAAGCAATCAATACACCTCGTCTTCACTATCAAGGTTTACCAAACGTTGTTTTTTCTGAGCCTTATGCTTTAGATTCTGACACTTTAATAGCTTTATGGAAAAAAGGCTACAAGATTGCTCCACTTCCGTTTTGGGGTGCAGCCGAATCAATTTATGTTGATTCAAAAACTAAGCTAAAAATTGGGAGCAATGATCTACGCAAAGCTTCGGGACAAGCCATGACTCTAGAACCAAAACCAGCTCGTGATTTAAATCCTCGCCCAAAAACCCTAAAACAAGCTGATTAAATTTAGTTTTGATCGCAACACCTTCCTCGCTATAAGCCTGTTAAATTTGCGAGTAACTGACTAAATTACTTTGCTTCTTCTAATTGATCTAAACGAAACCAAATATTAGGAGTGGGAACATAAAACTGAACCAAGGCATATTCATCATTAAGATCTAAAACCTGCCCTTTACTGTCAAACAAGTAAGGAGGAAGGCGAACATCACTAGCTTTTGCTTCTAAGCTGCCTTCGAGTTTTTCCTTGACTACATGAACTAGCGTTCCCTTTTTAATGCCTGCCATAATTAATTGAAGTTATATTGATAATTTCTAACTTGATTATATAGATTCGAGCCACTCTAGTAGAAGAGAATTGAATTTATCTGGATATTCATCATGGGGACAATGCCCTACACCTTCTAATTCTAATAACTTCAAACGCGGATTAAGAGATGCGATCGCACGAGCCTGTTTTGGAGGTATAACTTTATCTTGCAGTCCCCAGATCAGCAGCATAGGTAGGGCTATCTGTGGCAATAAATCCCTAACTGGTTTAGCAAAACCAGCTTTTCTGACGCTACGGAATAAACAAAGAAAAGTTTGGTCTGAACCTTCATCATAAGCAGGACTTGAAAGAATTTCTACAAGCTCATCTGTTATTGCTTGCTTGTTAGGATAAGCTAATCCTGCACCACGACGGATCAAGTTTGGTTTTCTAATTGTTTTAAGAATTTTTTTAATTAACCAGGGAAATGCAAACAAGCTTTCAATTCTCGTTACCAGAGAACGGAAAGAGGATAATGTATCTTCTCTTTCGGATGCGTCTACTAAACTAAGCATCACTAAACCCTTAACCATTTCTGGATAGGAGGCAGTGGCATTTAAACAAACTAATGAACCGATAGAGTTGCCGACTAGAATTACAGGTGTGCCGATAAAAGTCTGCCAAAAGTCATGTAATTGCTCTGTCCACAAACTTGCGCTGTACTCTGTGTCTGCTTTTCTTGATGCACCAAAACCCAGTAAATCTATTGCATATACTGTATGGTATTTGGCGATCTCTGGTATGTTCTTACGCCAATGCTCAATACTGGCACCAAAACCATGGACGAGGATTACAGGAGGGCGATTATTATCTTTAGCTTTTAGATAACTATAGCGAGTTTGCCATCCTCGCCAAACCCAGTCTCTTTGATTGCCAATGCGCTCTTGCCAAGATTGGTTTATAATCAAATTTCTTACTTTAGAAATATTTACATACTATACTATTGTTATCCAAACTATATCTATTGTTAGATTGAAGATAATTTAAATAAGAAGATAAAATTAACTTAATATTCTATTAATAGCAATGTTAGTAAAATGAGAGAAGATATAACTTTTTATCATCTTATTTTTTAGTTCACCAATATTACTAATACAAAAGGAAAGAAAAAATACGCCTGTGAGAGATAGAAGACGCAGTAATAATAGTCGCGATCTAACCAAAACTAACGAAAGAATTCGCTTCCCCGAAATTCGTGTAATCGACTCTGAAGGTGAGCAATTAGGAATAATTACCCCTAGAGAAGCTCTGACCAGAGCCCAAGAAAAGGGTCTAGATTTGGTCTTAGTCAGCGAAACCGCCAAACCTCCCGTCTGTAAGATTATGGACTACGGGAAGTACAAATACGAGCAGGACAAAAAACTTAAAGAAGCGAAGAAAAAACAGCATAATGCTGACGTCAAAGAAGTGAAAATGCGCTACAAGATTGAAGAGCATGACTATAATGTGCGGGTCAAAAATGCTCAACGCTTCTTAAAATCTGGCGATAAGGTCAAAGCCACTATTAGCTTCCGTGGTAGAGAAATTCAACACTCTAGATTAGCTGAAGATCTGCTACGTCGTATGGCTAAAGATTTAGAAGAGTATGCTGAAGTTCAACAGTTTCCGAAGCGGGAAGGACGTAACATGATGATGATGTTATCTCCTAAGAAGTAGCTTGTTTGTCGGTAAATATTCTGGAATTGCGGTTTTAGCTATTAGCTTTGAGCTTCTAAGCTTTTCATAAACTTTCCTGAAACAAGAGAGAGAAAGCTAACTACCACTTCTCTTTCTTGTTTTTATTTATTTATGTCGTTACCTATTACTATTCTCCTTGATTAGCTCTAGTATCTTGTACCGCTACCCAAAACAAGATTCCCGTGAGGGGAATGCTAGCAGCTAAGATTAACCCTGTAACCATGCTGCCCAATTCAGGATTACCTGAAGATAATTCAAAAACCGAACCTACTGCTGCGATCGCCGTAATGCAACACAAAAGTAAACATACACCACTCTTTGGTGTTATTGAAATCATTTTATTTGCTCCTCTTTTGATTAACCGCTTTTATATATTTATTACTTAACTGGTTTGACTGCACTGACGGCAAAACCTCTTTTATTCAACTCTTCATTGAGAGCAAGATTGTTATCTACTCGATCTACAAACATTACACCATTTAGGTGATCCATTTCATGCTGGATGGCACGGGAAAGTAAACCAGTTGCTTTTAGTGTACTGGGTTTGCCCTGTTCATTTTTATAAGACACCTCAATTTCTTCTGGGCGAATTACGTCCAAATATACTCCAGGAATACTCAGACAGCCTTCTTCACCTGTACAAAAGTTGCTGCTGGATTTGATAATTTTGGGGTTGATTAAAACTAGAGGCGGTATGTCGGGGTTGTCTAAATGAATATCAATAACTACAAGTTGCTTATGAATCCCTACCTGGGGGGCGGCTAGACCGATACCATCAGCACTGTACATAGTCTGTAGCATCTGTTTGATGGTTTTACGGATATTATCATCTACTTTGGCAATGCGCTTGGCTGGCTGGCGCAAAACGCGATCGCCCAAATAATGAATATCTAATGGAGGTTGTTCTAATTTCTTTTTCTCGACTGCAACAACAGTAGCCATATATCTAGTAACAATATTTTATATATTTCTTCTAATTTATATTTTATCGTCAATTAAAAGTAATCGACTTTCGGGAATTACTATAACTATTTCAGGGTTTAACCCCAGGTTTATACTAGAAAGTTAAAAACACTAGTAGAACAGATGCGATCGCGCGATCGCGTACCCTACGGATCGACCTTGGTTTTTTAAGTTTTATTGTCCTCAAAATTTTCTTTGGGTCAAAGGCATATTTAACCATTGACTAAGCTCTTGCGCCAACCAATCTAGCTCGATGTTTGATAGAGTATCCACGCTAAAATTATTTTTATCGTGAACAGCACTACTTAATTTGTAAGCTTGCCCGTCAGCCCAGATAACTACGGACGATGCTGTAGAATTGTCATCATTATTTTTGATTTTCCAACCTGACGGGGTACGTTCAATAGCGGTAATATTTTGTCTGGAGGTTGGTTTTGGTTTTTGATATTTTATCCCTAAACATTCATAGATTAAAGAAATTTGCTTAGGGTTTATTTGTAGTTTGGTAGTACCAAAAAGTGTAAATATAATTGCTAAGATCATTGCCAAGCCAGCAGTCCAGAAAGGAATTGAGAATAAAGCAAACATAAGATTAATTGGAAAAGGAGCCATAAACACGGCAAACCCAGTCCAAAAAATCAAAAAGCTGTTCCAGGCGATCGCAAACGAAACTAGCCAAATTAACCCTAGTGTAAAACCCTTGGGAGGAATAAAAACTGTTATTTCTGCTGCTGTTTGGCGCAGCACAATTTTACTAAAGGCTGGCTGCTTAATTATCTCAGTCTCTTTTTTTAGAGCAATGGGGTGTTTGAGAGCCTGCAATGCTTCTGCTGCTGAACAAAAACGGCGATCGCAATTTGGCTCAATCAGCTTACGCAACCAATTTTTTAAGGCAGGGCTAAGACTAACTTGTTCTTCAAATAATATACGTCCATCTTTACTGGGTAACTCTGTAGGATGCGCCCCTGTAGCCAGATAAATTAAAGTTGCACCTAAACTATAGAGATCCGATGCGGGTGTAGTTTTACCGCCAAATTGTTCTGGAGGCATATAGCCATAAGTACCAACTACGGTTATAGTTCCTCCTTCTTGGGCTGCAATATTTTTGACTGCACCGAAATCAACCAAATAAACTTGACCAACGCTGTTACCCGATCTATTAGTTAACAAAATATTACTAGGCTTGATATCTCGATGAATTATAGAGGGTTGTCGCTGATGGAGATGTTGCAAAATATTCAGCAGGGCTTCGGCTATTTGCTCAATTTCCAATTCACTAAAACTACGTCCAGCTTTTAATGAAGCTTCTAAAGAAGGCGCATCAATATATTCTTGAACTAAAGCAAAACCTTGGCAGCGAGGCAAATCTAGTTCAAAATAATCTAAATAATTAGGAATAGCAGAATGATCTAGGTTTTTTAAAGTTTGTGCCTCTCTCTCAAATAACTTAAAGTCTTCCCATTCAGAATCTAGACCAAATTTAAGCAGTTTAATGATGACTATCTGCTTAGTATTTAAGTCTTGCGCCAGTAGTGTTTCTCTACCGCCACGTTTACTTAACTGTGCTTTAATTTGATAGGTTTCGTGGAGAATTTCACCCTTCATTATTTTGGTATTGATAACTTTCTTTAACTTTATGCAGACAATAGCAACTTCTAGCAACTTCTGCTGGCTATATCTATATTGCCCATTCAAGATCTGAAAACAACCTGCTGATTAAACCTCTTTACTTTTCTTCTACTTTTTCTATCCATCTTGAGAGAACGTGACACCAAAGAACTTTGGGGAAAATCCCGTAGCGCGATCATTCGTAACTTAGTAGAAGCGGGATTAGATTCGTTAGGTTCAATTCATACTTAAATTTCTGCAATCTCGATCTGTGCTAACCTGCTTTTTACTGTTATATTTTGCCCCGCATGAGTGAAGCTACCGTAGTTAATGGAAATGGCGTATCAAACGAAGAAATCGTGGCTGCTTTGGAGATTCCCGCAGATTTTAATTTTGATTTGCCCGATCCTGAAGATGAAGCAATTGGTGAATCAGATTTCCAACATCAATTAGATACGATCTGGAAGATTTGCGATCGCTTTGATCTGCAAACAGACATCTGGCGCGGGCGTATTTTACGCTCGGTTAGAGACAGGGAAAAGAAAGGCGGTGAAGGTAGAGGTGCAGGATTTCTCAACTGGCTCAAAGATCGCGAAATTACCAAATCTCAGGCTTACGCTTTGATTCAATTGGCAAATAGTGCCGATACTCTCTTAGCAGATGGACAGTTAGACCCAGAAAGCATTAATAATTTTAGTAAGCGGGCATTTGTAGAAACCGCCAAATCTGCCCCTGAAGTTCAGCAGTTGGTAAGCGAGGCTGCTCAAAAAGGCGATCGCATTACTCGCCGTGAAGTAAAGCAGCTTTCTGATGAGTGGACTGCCATGAGTTCGGAATTACTCCCCGATGAGATCAAAGAAAAAGCAGCAGCAGGAATTTTACCCGCTCGTCATCTTGCCCCTTTAGTGCGGGAAATGGAAAAGTTACCTGATTCTCACCTAGTAGAAATTAAAAAGGAAATTGCCGAAAGTCCTGATATTGATACGGTCAAGCTGATGACCACCGAAGCCAAGAATTTAGCCAAATATCTTGATGCTGCTGCCCAGGTGCAAACCCTGCGAGATAAGGCGGTAGATATGGAGATGGCACTAGAAGAGGCTTTAAGACTAGACTGTATTAACACTGCTGCGGACTTGGTTAAACAAGCCACCACTTTAGAGCAAACTGTAGGCAAACTTTATACTACCTGGAAACGCATGGGCAACGTTGCCGATCGTCTTTATGTAGAAACGGGGGCATCTAATCCTCACTTGCGATCGCTTTTGACCTGCTTAGAAACTCTAACTGGCGATATTATCGAAGTACCTTTGGATGAAGAAGGACAAATTGTACGTCTGAAAGTTTTAAATGAAGATATGAATGCGATTGATAATTAACCTTTAGCCGATAATATTTGTGTATGGGCGTGTCATGTAGCGTCCTTTTCGCTCTTTTACTCCCCTGAACGCCAAAACAAAACCAGAGCAAGATAAGTTATTTCTTCTGGCTCTGGTTTATAAAGCGAATGCTTTAAATTTTGATTTTCAACACTTTACTATTACTGATTTAGAAACGAATCATCTCTAGATAAAATAACCTAGAATTAATTTACTTAATTCCTAAAAGTGTTGGTTTCTTAATTTAGCGAATATGCTTAGAAACGGTTGTTTCGACGACCACCGCTATTTCTGTTATCTTCACGGGGTCTAGCTTTATTGACTTTAAGCTGACGATCCATCCATTCTGCTCCATCTAAAGCTTCAATAGCTTTATCTTCATTAGCTTCTGACTCCATTTCTACAAAAGCAAATCCTCTAGGACGATCTGTTTCGCGGTCAGTAGGAATATGAACCCGTTTAACAGTTCCATATTCTGTAAAGACTTCGCTTAAATCTTCTTGATTTACTTCGTAAGATAGGTTGCCTACGTAAATTGACATACTTTTAATTGTCTACTCAATGAGTGTTGTGTGTTAGAGAGACAAGATTATAGGAAAAGAAATAGCGCAATACTCTACGGAAAAGACCTTTAGATACTGGATACAAACTTAATCGTTAATCTCTTGATTCTCAGTCTAAATATTAACACTATTATCAAGATAAGAGTAAAATTGCGCTACTTCTTTTTTCATGGGCGATCGCATTTTTAATAGTTCTAACTTCCAAACCTAGTTACTCAATAGTTTCCATCCATTTTTGCCCTGTACGTCAATTTGATTAATTATTTTTAAGACCGCGGTAAAATCATAAAATTTATAACGATGCTCAAACAAATTTATTCATTAAGTAGAGCGACATAATTAAACTGAAAATAGAATTCTCCTAGTCCCCAAGTCCTTCAACCGTAGCAAATATTTAAGTATTTCATATAATTTTTATAGGTTAAGCTGTTTTGTCAGTCAGAGGTCAGTAAGGTGTACCCACCGCAGTTAGTCAGAAGGTTTACGGTAACTTGCCATAGCTTGTATCGCATACTTAATTCGAGCGCGAATAGCTGCTTCTGGTTCATTATCAATCAATTTCTGAAAAGCGATCGCAATTTCTGAAAGCAATTCTGGCTGAGTTTGGGACAAGGTATTGCTTAAAGCCTCTAAACCCACTACCGCAGCGTAGCGCACTACCCACTCGCCATCTTCTGTAGCGAGAAGTAGAGTTTTTAGCACCTTTTTTTGGGCGGGGATAACTTCACTCTCAGGTAACTTTGACCAGAGAATACTGCCCAAGCCTTTTGCTGCTGCACGACGTACACTTTGAGAAAAATCAGAAACCGCAGCCTTTAGTAGTAAATCCAAAGCTGAAGGATCGCCAATACCTGCAAAGACTCTCGTTGCCCAAGCCCTTGCACCATAGTTATATCCATCCAGGTTTTTCAGCAGATAAGGAACAACAGGTTCACCAATTTGAATTAAACCATCTACCGCAGCCACCGCTGCACCTGGGTTATTGAACCCTAAAACTTCTACTAAGGTAGGTATAGCAGCTTGATCGCCAACTTCTGCCAAGTTTTCGACAGTTTCTAAGAGTAAATCGGCTGAGTCGGCTTTGTTTACCGCATTGATTAATTGTTGAACATCGGACATTGGCAAATTAAGGCTGGTTAAAATTTACAATCTGAGATCTGCTAAAAGCTAATTTTACTATTCTGAGCGTCCTAAATATATTAATGCGATCGCGCCCATAAATTTAAAAATCATGCTGTCTTTTCATAGTTGTGATGTTAAAACCAAACCGCATAAATATAAAACATCCAATCTATAGATATATACTGACTTTTATAATAAATCTCTAAAAAGCGATGTGTCCTCGCGTCAAATCTCGCCCTAGCTCAAAAACCGCTGCTAAACTGTGGGTTCTTTTGATCGGGGTTAACCGATACCAAGATCAAAAAAATTTACCTTCGCTACAATATTCAGCACTAGACTGTCAGGGATTAGGGGAAGCACTAACCGAGGCAACCGCTAGCTTTAGTGCCAAAGAAGTTATTATTCACCATGATTTTATTAGTCAGCGTCCTTGTGTAGCAGATGTTCAGCAAAGTATCTCCCATATTATTAATGCTGCACAAGCTGAAGACACTATTTTGTTTTATTTTTCAGGACACGGTATTTTAGAAGCGAGTAGCCAGCAGGTAGTTCTTTGTTTAGCCGATACCAATACAGAAAAACTATTAACAACAGGTTTACCATTAAATACTTTATTAAAACAATTAAGCAATTGTGCAGCCAGTCAGCAACTAGTTTGGTTAGATGCTTGTCATAGTGGCGGGATGACCCTAAGAGGCACATCGAAGATATCTTTGCCAAATTCCAGTACTCGCTTAGTTGAAGTTTTACGTCATAAAGCCGCCGAAAGTAAAGGCTTTTATGCTTTATTGTCCTGCGACCAATCTCAACAGTCTTGGGAGTTTCCTGAATTAGGGCATGGGGTGTTTACCTACTATTTGATGCGCGGTTTACGAGGAGAAGCAGCCGACTCTCAAGGGATTATTGAAGCTGATGCTTTATATCAATATGTTTATCATCAAACTCTGCGCTATATCGATAAGACTAACCAGCAGATACGCTTAATTAATCAACAAAAAAGCAATCGAGGCGAAAGTAGACTACAATCCGAGTTTCCGTTCCAGACTCCTAAGCGCATTGTTGAAGGCTTTGGTAAAGTTGTACTAGGAAAGCGATCGCCAGTCAATTTAGAGATTAATCCTCGCCAAGCATTAGTAGTTGATGGTGGATTTAAGGCGAACTCGACGACTTTGGCTTTGAGTCAAATTTTACAAAATGCTGGGGATTTTAAGCTGAGATACTTTCCTCAAACTAATGAATCTTGGTCATGGGTAAAAAATGCGATCGCGACTTGTTTAGATGCTAGAGCAAAGACTCAAGGGAAGGAAAAAATTAATACTGCTTTACTCTACTTGCGAGGAGAAATATCAACCACCGCCACAGGGGAATCATGGTTAGTATTGCAGAATGATATTCGCTTATCTCGTTCTTGGTTAAGAAAAGTTCTCAAAGATTCTCGTGTTAACCAGCAAATAGTCATCCTTGATTGTCCTGGAGAAAATTCTTTAGTTGATTGGGTAGAAGATCTACAGCTTGAAGAATCGAGAGGGCAATGTTTAATTGCAGCCAATTCACCCTTAGGTAATTCTCAGCAGTTTGCCGAGGCATTATTGGAAACGCTTCAAAATGCCGATCCTGACGCAGAATTAACTATTGCAGCCTTGATCGGTCAATTACAGTTAAGTTTGGCAGGAACGGGAATTGTGACTCAGGTGTGGCTATCAGGTACTCAGGGAGTAATTGATATCCTAACAGCTAAGAAAGGAATTAATGAGCATCAACAGTCATTAGACTTAGGTATCTGTCCCTATATGGGCTTAAAAGCTTTTGGTGAAGATACTGCCGAATACTTTTATGGTCGAGAAGCACTGGTGCAGAAAATGCTCAACCAAATTAATCATAAGCTAACTATGGCGGTGGTCGGTGCTTCAGGGAGTGGTAAATCTTCTGCCGTCCAGGCGGGATTAATGGCACAACTGAGACAGGGTAAACAAATTCCAGGTAGCGATCGCTGGTGGCTTGGTTGTTTTCGTCCTGGTAGCCAGCCTGTGCAAACTTTAGCTAAGTTATTAACTGATTCTAGGGGCAAAGAATCTCAAGCACAACAACTACAAATTGAGGGATTACTTTACCAAGGAGTAGAAGGATTTGTCTGCTGGCTAAGAACTCGCATCGAACCGATGGTATTACTGGTAATTGACCAGTTTGAGGAATTATTTACTCTAGCGGCAGAGAGAGAACGTCAAAAGTTTATCAAATTAATTTTAGGTGCAGTTAAATACGCAGGCGATCGCTTTAAATTAGTTTTAACTATTCGTGTTGATTTTGTCGCTTCCTGTTTGGAAATATCCGAATTGGCACAAATATTGCAACAAAATAGTATTTTAGTACCGCCCTATCTCACAGAAGCCGATTATCGCCGTGCTATTGTCAAACCTGCCGAACAGGTAGGCTTACAGGTTGAATCGGGTTTAGTTGAAGTACTCTTACAAGATTTAGATCGTTCGGCAGGTGATTTACCTCTGCTACAGTTTGCTTTGCAACAACTCTGGTCACAACGCGACAACGGCAAATTAACCCTCCAGGCATATCAAGAATTGGCAGGAATTAAAGGTGCATTAGAAAGACAGGCACAGGCAGTATATGATAATCTCGATCCACCCTCTCAAGACTGTGCGCGCTGGATTTTTCTGAACCTAACTCAACTGGGAGAGGGTACAGAAGATACTCGCCGTCGGGTTGCCAAATCAGATTTAATCGTCGCCAAATACCCAGAAGCTTTAGTCAACAGAACTCTACGCCTTCTCACTGATGCCAAACTGCTGGTAGTTAACCTAGATGATGGTAGCAACTTAGGACAAAGCCGTAGCCAAGTTAATCCCCCCGAAGACGATGAATTATTCCTTGAAGCCATGCGCCAAGAGGTAACAGTGGAAGTTGTCCATGAAATTTTAATTCGTCATTGGTCAAGTCTGCGCTGGTGGTTAGAAGAAAATCGAGCTAGATTGCGATCACAACGTCAGATTGAACAAGCAGCAATACTATGGCAACAAAAAGATTGCCAAGATGACTTTCTCTTGCGGGGTGTTCGTTTAGCTGAAGCAGAAGAAATATTTATTCAATACACTGATGAGTTATCAGATACTGCTAAAGAATATGTGGCTACCTGTATTGATGCCAGACTGGCAGAACAAAAAGAAACAAAAAAACGTTTACGTAAAACACAATTGACCGCAACCGCTTTAAGCATTTTAGGAATAGCTGCTATTGCCTTTGGCGTTAGTGCCTATCGTCAGAAACTAATTACCCAAATTGAAAATATTGATAGTTTAAATTCCGTTGCCGAAGCGCAATTATTATCCAATCAACAGTTGGAGTCTTTAACTACTAGTATTAAAGCAGGAAAACAATTTAAGCAAATAAATAACTTAGGTAAGGCTTTAGTTGGTGAAGATAACTGGCAAGAAACCAAGACTAAAACTACTGCTACTTTACAACAGTCTATTTATGGCACTCAAGAACTAAATCGCCTTGAAGGTTATAGTCAAGCAGTAAATGCAGTTACTGTAAGTGATAATGGCAAATTAATTGCTACTGTAAGTGATGATAAAAGTGTTGAAGTTTGGAATAAAAAGGGTAAATTGCTTAAGACTTTTACCAAAGAAGAAGCGCAAGCAAATCTTGCTTTTTGGAGTCGAAATAAGATTTATAATCCTAGTTTAGAACCAAATAATATATCTACTAATAATAGTGATTATTTAGTTAGCATTAGAGATGAAACAATAGTTGAGCTTAGGTCAAAATCTGATAACCAACTGATTACCTCTTACTCTCATCAAGCACCAGTCAATAGTGTCAGTATTAGTCCAGACGATAAATTAATAGCAACCGCAACTATTGATGGAAAAATTGATATCTGGAGTAAAGAGGGGATTTTACAACAGACTTTAAATGGACATATCGGAAAAGTTTTAAATATTAAATTTATTCCTAGTAAAGAAAAAAATAGCTATAGACTAATCTCAACTGGTGTTGATAAAACCGTTAGAATTTGGCAGATTTTTAATCGTTACGGAAACAAAAAAGAGATAATATATAGCGTTGCAACATCTCCAAATTCTGATAATTATGCTGCTGCAAATGGAGATGGTGAAATTGAAATTTGGCGCAGAAATTCAGATGGTACACAAAAAGTAATCCGTATTTTTAAGGGATCTAAAAATACTATTTCGCAAATTAAATATAGTCCTGATGGCAAGTTAATTGCTGCTGCTGGTTGGGATAAAATAATTAAACTTTGGGATGCTGAAAATGGTAAGTTAATTGATATCTTAAAAGGACACAAAGACGGAGTAAATAGTATTGCTTTTAGTCCTGATGGTCAGACTTTGGTTTCTGGTAGTGAGGATAAAACTATCAAGATTTGGAACATAATCAATAAACCCAAACTAATTAAAACTCTAACAGGACATACTGATAGTATTAAAGCAGTTGCTGTTAGTCCTGACGGCAAATTAATTGCTTCGGCTGGTTATGATAACACTATTAAACTGTGGTCGATCGCAGGGGAATTATTACAAACTATCAATGCACACAAGCTAGCTATTGCTTCTTTAGCATTTACCCCTGACAGTAAAACTCTAGCCTCTGCAAGCTGGGACAATACAGTGAAACTTTGGTCAATCAAAGATGCAGGAAAAACTAGTGAGTTACTACATACTTTAACGGGACATCAAGACGGGGTAACTACAATTAGCTTTGATACCGATGGTACAGTACTAGCTTCTGGAAGTGGCGATCGCAATATTAAACTCTGGAATACCAAAACAGGCGAGTTAATTAAAACTCTGCGAGGACATACTAGTCAAATAAACAGCCTGGCTTTTAGTAACGACGATCAAGCGATTGTTAGTGGCGAAGAACAACAGGGATTATTCTGGTGGAATTTAGACTTAGATAATCTTTTGACTCAAGGATGCGATCACCTTTCTGATTATCTGGCTACTAATCCTAATATTAAACCAAGTGACAAGAAGCTTTGTCAATAAATATAGCAATACGCATTTATATTAGGACACTTTTTACTTTTTACTTACGAGCAACCAAATTTTCTGTCCTAACCAATTAACGTACTGCGATACAAACTACTTTTGATCTATCATGTAAAATCTTAATCCAAATCAAAGTATTAATCGATTAACATAACTCTTACTTCCTTTCCTTCACTAATTAACTTTTGACCAACAGGCGCGATCGCCAGACCATTAGTTTGTGCCAGATTGATTAAGTTACCCGAACTATGGCTACCACCAGCTAAAGCAAATTCATATTTGCCATCTACTAAATGTAATTGTCCCCAGAGATAGGTTTCTCGTTTACCAGCAGCTTTCAAATCGTGACGGGTAATAGCGTTAACAAACTTCGGTTGATAATTATTTTGTCCTGATAGTTTTTTTAGTGCAGGTAGAACAAAACGCCAGCAGCTAACCAATGCCGAGACAGGATTACCTGGAATGCCAAAATAGAGACAGTTGTTATCATTAAAGGTAGCTACAGTTAGAGGTTTACCTGGTTTAACCGCCACGCTGCGGATATGTAGCGTTCCGCCTAATTCTGCCAAAATACGATCTACATAATCATAATCGCCAACGGATACGCCTCCAGTCGATAAAACTATATCTGCTGATTCTATAGCTTGAGCGATCGCGCTTTTCAAAACCTCTGGCTGATCTGGCACAATACCTAACTTAACAGGAATCCCTCCATTACCTGCCACAAAGCTTGCTAGGGCATACTGATTAGAATCTACAATTTGTCCTGGCTGAAGAGTTTGTTCGGGGGTGACTAGTTCATCTCCAGTAGATAATATTGCTACGCGAGGACGACGATAAACCGATAACTTTGTACATTGTGCAGTAGCTAATACGGCAATTTCGGGTGCGCCAATTTTAATTCCCGCTTCTAATATTGGTGTTCCAGCCTGATAAAAAGCTCCCTTATGTCGCACAAACTCTTCAAGTTCGGGTGCAGCTAAGATAGTAACTTTATCCGCTTCTCTTTGGGTATTTTCTTGAATTACAATGGTATCAGTTCCTTGAGGCAGCATTGCGCCAGTAAAGATACGCGCAGCCTGTCCTGGCTTAATGTTTACCGTAGGGCGATCGCCCGCAGCAATTTCGGTAACGACATCTAAGTATACAGGATTCTTTTCAGCACAAGTTTTCACATCTTCATAACGTACTGCATAACCATCCATTGCCGAATTATCCCAGTGAGGAAAATCTAATTTGCCGACAATAGGTTTAGCTATAGTTCTTCCCTGAACATTTTCCAAAGTAACCGTTTCACTATCATATTCAGAACTTAGAACCTGAACTAAATCGAGAATAATACCTTCAGCTTCTTTAACAGGCAACATAAAACAATAAAGCTTAGAGTCTCAAAGGACTTGTGTGCATGGAGTCAGCAAAACAATACAATTGAAAGAGGAAGTCTCCCGACTGGACATCTGTAAAGCTTCCTCTAGTTTAAACTTAAGCAAATTATAGCAATGAGCAACATACAGATAGAATCAGACCTTAAAGAAATCCTTAACAAGTTTGAGCAAAAGCTCGATCGTATAGATAACAAGTTTGAGCAAAAGCTCGATCATATCGATAACAAGTTTGAGCAAAAGCTCGATCATATCGATAACAAGTTTGAGCAGAAGCTAGATCGCATACAAAAAGACGTTACAGATATAAATCTGAGATTAACTAAAGTAGAGACAAAACTAGACGGTACGGTTGAAGATATTAAGGAAATTAAAGGCTCACAGAGAGCGCAGATTTGGACATTAATTGGAGTTTTAATTACTGCTGTTGGTGACTTGGTTGTGGCGGTGGGACGTTCTGTGCTTTCATTTAATCCTTAAATTTCTTTGAGGCATGGGTAGATTATTCTTTATAAAAACAAAACTATCTAAAATCATGTACGACGATTATCGACTTGATAAACTAGATTATAGAAAATATCCTAAAGTTCCCATAGATAGACGAGTATGGGCATTTGCGATCGACTTTCTGAGCATTTGGTTTATTAGCTCCTTTTTTGCCTCGAATCTGTATGTTCAGTGGCTGGTATTTCTACCCCTTTGGTTGATTATGCGAGTGCTAATCGTAGAAAAAAATAAAGGTCAAAGTCTGGGCAAATGGGCATTTGATATCAAAGTTATCGATCCGCGCTTTAATCGAGTCCCCGATTTGATGAACTTATGCAAACGAGAGATAATGGTAGGTGTGTTTGCGGCTTTGGCGATCGCAGGGTTACAAAATTTTATGAATGGTTTATCTGTATTGCTTCTGCTTAGTCCTTTGGCGATAGATTGCTCCATATCCTTACTAGATGAAGAGGCGAATTTAGCTGGGCATGACCGAGTAGCAAAGACTTTTATGGTACAAACAGAAAGAGGTTTTTCCTTAGACCTAAGACTAAAAAAAATATTTGGTCAAATTCAGCGTAGTATGCGAAAATAGTAAGCTGCGTGTCAATACCGCGATTAGAGATGCTTTCTGACCAACGGTCGGTATTAAGTAGACATAAATAATATATAGAATAGATAATCCCTGAGCAAAAATCATGGCAAGCAAGAAAGGCGTTCGGATAGTTATTACTTTAGAATGCACTGAGTGTCGCACCAATACCAATAAGCGATCGCCTGGTGTATCTAGATATACCACAACCAAAAACCGTCGCAACACTACAGGCAGAATGGAATTGAAAAAATTCTGTACTCATTGCAACACCCACACTGTTCATAAAGAAATTAAATAGCAATCAAGTAATTTCTCAAAACTAGTTCAACTGAATAACTTATTGAATCATCATGGCATATTATCGTAAACGTCTTTCCCCAATTAAACCTAGCGATCCTATCGATTATAAGGACATAGAATTACTCCGTAAATTTATCACTGAAAGAGGCAAAATTTTGCCCCGTCGGATCACTGGTTTGACTGCACAACAGCAAAGAGATTTAACTGTAGCGGTAAAAAGAGCCAGAGCGATCGCTTTATTACCTTTTGTAAATGCAGAAGGTTAAATAACCCTTGTTTTGCAGTTTAATGGCGATAAAAAGTCAGCGAAAAGTAAACTAAAGCAAGTAAAATAGAGTTTACTGTCGTAATCAATCAAGTACAAAGCTGGTGGAACAAGGAAAGCTGATTGAATTCAGAGTGCAGGGAGAACGTCGTCTTGCAGTTGCCGAAAGACCAGAAGGAAAAAAGGATTGGATCGTAGTTGACGGGGGGGGACAATCTCACAAGATACGTCCCCAAAGAGTCGATTACACCGTAGAGGGGATTCTTTGCCAACCTTCGGAGATCCCCAGCTTTTTGGCAGAAGTTGAATCTTATTTAGACCCTGATAGTCTAGAGATAGCTTGGGAAATATTAGTCGAAGATAGCAGCACCGTTACTCCACAACAAATGGCGGAACTATTATTTTCAGATCGAAGTCCAGCACCTTCTTATGCTGCTCACTCTCTTTTGAGTCAAGACAAAATATATTTCAAGCAAAAAGCCGATCGCTACGAACCTAGACCAGAATCTCAGGTTGAAGAGATTAAGCATCAGCTAGAGGTTCAAGCACAAAAGGAGCGTCAGAAAGAAGAATTTATTACCCATGTCAAAGAAGCTCTAGAAGGAAAAGAAATTGAATGGAGTGAAAGCGATCGCCTTCGCCTAGAATCTATTGAAAAACTAGCCCTTCAAGCGGACAATGGCTCTAAAACTGCCCAAGAAATACTTAAAGAAGTTGGCAAAAATTATGATGCCCAGGGAGCTTTTAAACTATTGGTGGATATAGGATGGTGGAGTGAGCATGAAAATTTGTTTTTGCGTCGCAGTTCTTATCCGATAAACTTCTCTAAAAAGGTGCTTGATGTGGTGCAGCCTCGTCTTCAATTAGATCCTGCCGAAGCCGACGACAGTCGTTTAGATTTGACTTATCTTAAAGTTTGTACCATTGATGATGAAAGCACCACTGAAATTGATGATGGTCTGAGCATCGAATATTTGGATAATGGTACAGCCAAAATTTGGGTTCATATTGCCGACCCGACTCGCCTAGTTGAGCCAGAAGATGAACTAGATTTAGAGGCTCGTCGTCGTAGCACTAGCCTTTATCTGCCTACAGGCATGGTTTCTATGTTCCCGACGGAGCTAGCAACAGGACCAATGAGCTTGGTAGAAGGACAAGTGTGCTGCGCTCTCAGTTTTGGGGTAGTGCTAGATCAAACAGGAGGAATTCAAGAATACGAAATTCATTCGAGTCTAATTAAACCCACTTATCGTCTTACCTACGATGATGTGGATGAGATGTTACAACTAGGAATACAGAATGAACCCGAAATTCCCGATTTGGCTCAAAAGTCACAGTTAAGAAGAGAATGGCGCAAATCTCAAGGCTCGATTCAAATCAAGATGCCAGAGTCGGTTATTAAAGTCAAAGATAACGAAGAAGTGACTATTGAACTGATTGATAGCTCTCCCTCGCGCCAGCTAGTTGCGGAAATGATGATCTTAGCAGGTCAAATTGGCGGAAAATATGGAACAGAGCATAACTTGCCCTTACCCTACAGAGGTCAGCCACAGCCCGAATTACCCTCAGAAGAAGAGCTACTCCAACTTCCCCCTGGACCAACTCGCTTTTGTGCTTTGCGTAGCTGTATGCCCCGCAGCGAGATGAGTATGTCGCCGATTCGTCATGCTAGTTTAGGTTTAGATAGCTATGTCCAGGTAACGTCGCCGATCCGCCGTTATACCGATCTTTTGGCGCATTTTCAAATCAAGGCACATTTAAGGGGCGACAAATTGCCTTTTGACCGCGAACAATTACAGGAGATTGTCTACAACGTTAGCAGTTCATCCTATGAAGCAACTCTGGTAGAACGTCAAACTAACCGTTACTGGGGCTTAGAATACCTTCGACGTAACGCCGAATGCGTGTGGGATGTATTAGTTTTGCGCTGGCTAAGAGAAGATGAAAACTTAGGTCTGGTTCTAATTGAAGATCTTGGTATGGAATTGCCCCATCGTTTCGATCGTCCTGTAGCTTTAGGCGATCGCCTGGAAATGCAGGTGACTCGTGCCGATCCTCAACGAGATGAAGTACGATTTAGAGAGATAACTGAAGCAGAAATTCAGGCAACGTCGTCTTAATTTAGGGACTGACTAAGAATGAATGAACATATTTGAAAGCTTGAAGATGGCAACTTCTACTCTGGTTGCCAATAAAATGCGTAGTAGTTTGACCATGTTGGGTATTATTATCGGCAACGCTTCGGTAATTGCCATGGTGGGAGTAGGACAAGGAGCAAAAAATCTAGCTTCAGAACAGTTTGAATCCCTCGGTCCTAACGTTCTGTTTGTTGCCCCAGGATCGCAAGAAGACAGACGCACTACCTTTAGCCAACCAAAAACTCTAGTTTGGGATGATGCGATCGCGATCGCCGACCAAGTACCTAGCGTTAAAGAAGTTGCTCCTCAAATTAGTGCCAGTAGCCTAATTACCTATCGTAATCGCAATAGCAGCGAACAGGTAATAGGCACTACCCCTGAATATTTGACAGTCAGAAGTTTTGAGGTAGATCGGGGCAGATTTTTTAATGATGAAGATGTCAAGCGCAATCAGCGAGTAGTGGTTTTAGGTTCAGAAATAGCCGAGAGGTTCTTTCCCCAACAAAATCCTTTAGGTAAGAAGATTAGAGTCAAAAACATTAATCTGGAGGTGATTGGAGTCTTAGAAGCCAAGGGAGCTTTTTTGGGCAGCAATCAAGATCGCACCGTATATCTTCCTCTAACCACGATGGCGAGTCAAATTGTCGGCGATACTTCTCCCTATGGGACTCAGGTAAGTGTTATTTCCATTGCTGCTAAGGATGAAGATAGTATTCGTGCTGCCCAGCTACAAATTGAAAATCTCTTGCGCTTGCGCCACAAAATTACTGGTCAAGATGATTTTAGCGTCAATACTCAAAAAGACGTATTACAGATTGTGGATACAATTACCAGTGGTTTAACCGTTTTGCTCGCTGCGACTGCCGGTATCTCTTTATTGGTCGGTGGCATTGGGGTAATGAATATTATGCTAGTAGCAGTAACGGAAAGGACAAAAGAAATTGGCTTGCGTAAAGCGGTCGGTGCCAAGGAAGGAGATATCTTGTGGCAGTTTTTAATTGAAGCAACAATTCTTTCGGCAGCTGGAGGCGCGATCGGTACTGTAGTTGGTGTTACAGGAATTGTTTTGGTAGGTACATTTTCTCCCCTGGCACCAACTATTTCTCCAGTAGCTATTTTACTTGCGGTAGGAGTTTCGGGAATAATTGGTCTTTCTTTTGGAGTTTTTCCTGCTAAAGCAGCAGCCAAGCTCGATCCTATAGTTGCTTTAAGAAGTATTTAAAGAATTTTTAGGTAATAGGTAAGTAGGCAAGCCGAATTAAACATAAAACCAAAAACAAGATAGATTTTGATGGCGATTAGCGATCTCTCTCTCTAATTCCCTACCAAATCATCTTCTAATTAATTTGACGAGCGGAAATGCTCTCGGTCAGAGATCTGGCTGTGACTAATCCCTTGCCTCCACGCTCGTGTTGACTCACCTGCTTAATAGGTCGATCATCTACTACTAAGCATATAAATGTAAAATCATTTGCTTTTCCTGATACTTGATCGAATATGCTATTTTCGCTCAAATTAGTATTTTTTAAGTCAATGTAATTTAAAATACTATTTCAAGATAGAATTTTTATTTAAAATCAGGAAAGATTCTCTTTCCTGCTAAAGCTGCATTTAGCTAACCAAAGAATCAATGAATCATGTTAATTTGAGTTTAGCCCAAGACAAAATTGCTGAAAAACTGGGTTATTTTCCTGCTTTTTTAATACCAGCAACCGAATCTGCTGCAATTTTTCGTAGCTTAGTCCAGCAAACATTTAGTGCTTATATTAATAATCCTTTACCAAAGGTATTTAAAGAAAAACTCTTTGTCTATCTTTCACGCCACTGTGGCATCAGTTATCTAACTATATGTCATAGCTGTGTCTTGAACTCTTTGGGTGTTAGCGCAGCAGAAATATTGACCCTAGGCGAGATTGATTATCCTCTAACCGAGTCAGATGTTGAAGCAGATATACAACGCTTACATAATCAAAAACAAACAGAAAACTGGCAGCCTGAATTTCAAACTGAAGCCAGTTTTCTGCGTTGCTGTAGCCTAATATTTTTTCAGCTCGATCAAACGGGCGCTTGTGCTGAAACCCTTAAAAAGCTATTGGGAATAGTTAATTACAATTACTTGATGATTTTTTTGGGCTATATTAAGCTTAGTCATCAATGGATTAGAGATAATCCTCATATTGCTCATGAGCAGGATCGACGTTCTCAACTGCATTTAGGCTCCTTGTTACTGTCACAAATTAAATTAGCTGATTTTTTTCAGGCAGCCGATGCCCAAGGATTATTTTCTCTACAGCAAGAAACACTACATAAGCTTCAATCTGAGTTATTGGCTGAAAATACCGATCTGGACTATAAATCAGCAGCTTTTTCGGCTTTGACAGTTTGTTTAGCCAATGTTCCTTTGCCCATAATAATTCACGATCGCTCGGGCAAGATTTTATACTGTAACCATAGTTGGTTAGAAATTAGTGGTTTCGACTCCTCAGAAATATCTACCATCAGCCAGTGGAATTTAGTAAATAACCAGATTAATATTGGCGATCGCGGTCGAGCTATTTTAGGCTTAAACAATTTTGATGGCAGTTATTCCAGCTTTTTGCAGTCGATTGATCCTGACGAGAAAGAATCTGTCGATTTATTGATGATTAAGACAATTCAGGCTCACCAAAACTTGAATCTGGAATATCGTGTGGTTAAATCTAACCAAAACGCTGCTGTTAAAACTAAAGGAAACTTAAATTATGATGCTCAAGGAAAGGCAATTAAGCTTAAAGGATTCATGACCGATATTACTGAATACAAACGGACTTCACGAAGAAAATCTAGGCAGTTTACCAATCAAGATCAGTCGCCAAACACATCACAATACGTCGAAAAGCTAGAGACTTATCTTAGTTTAATCCCCTATTACCTGTTTGTAGTAAATGTATCCACCAAGACTATTTCCTTTACAAATAAGGCTTTGGCAAAAAGTTTGGGCTTAGTCGATCATCAGGTCGCAAAAGGTAAAGCGATCTGTGAATGTTTTTCGCCAGAATATACTCGCCAAATAATTTGGCAACAGCAACAGGTGTTGATCTATGGCAAGGTGCTTCATTTGCAAGAAGAGGTAAAACTTGCCGATGGAGTTCACTATTTTGATACTACCGTGACGCCGATTAAGAATGATGAGGGAAAAATATATGCACTACTTCATACTTTTAATGATGTTCAAAATATGGCTGCTACTCAAAAAGCTCTTTCACAGCGTAGTCTTCAGTTAGAAGCTGCTAATAGGGAATTAGAATCTTTTTCCTATTCTGTATCTCACGATTTACAATCACCTTTGCGAATTATTAATGGCTTTAGCCAGGTGCTGTGGTCAGCGTGCGAGTCTAAATTAGATGATCGCGCTAGACACTATTTAGAAAGGATTCAAGCCAATAGTCAAAAGATGAGCGATTTAATTGACGCTCTATTGGAGTTGTCTAGGGTAACTCGCAGCGAAATGAAGTCGATTGAGGTTAACCTAAGTCAGATTGCCCAAAATATTATTGAAGAGTTGCAAACACAAGATCCCGACCGCCAGGTAGAAATAAAAATTGCTCCCGATCTTAAGGCAATAGGAGATCCTCAATTACTTAGAATTGTCTTAGATAATTTGCTACATAATGCCTGGAAATACACCTCAAAGCGATCGCTTGCCAAAATTGAATTTGATGCTTTAACTGCCAATGGAGAACAGTCAGTTTTCTATGTGCGGGACAATGGTGCGGGTTTCGATCAAGACTATGCCGATAAGCTATTTACTGCTTTTCAACGACTTCACAGTCAAGCAGAGTTTCCTGGTACAGGCATCGGTCTAGCTACGGTACAGCGCATTATTTATCGTCATGGGGGCAAGGTCTGGGCAAAAGGAGAATGCGATCGCGGGACAACAATTTATTTTTGTCTGTAGTAGGGGCGAACGGTGAGGCAGTGCGTTGGGTCGAGACCCCGCGTCGTCCGAAGGCGCAAACGCCAGTTCCTTCAACGGGTCACAGACCCGCAACGGACTGGCTTGGGAATGCTCGACTTGCGGTTTCACCGACTTGAAGCAACTGCCGAACCCGAAGGGCCGTTCGCCCTTACATTATTAATTTCGGCTAATAGCTAAGAGCTAATAGCTAAGAGCTAATAGCTAATAGCTACGAACAGTATTACTTTCAGTTTCATACCTTCAATCAGCAACGCCATTTCTTGTATCTAGCTAATGCCTGAAGAGGAAAATATTGTTGATAAAGATGATATTTCAAATAAAAGTGGCAGGGAAAACCAGTACCTGTAAACTGATCCTCGTCCCAAGTGCCGTTTGAGCGTTGAGTTTGCAATAGATATGTTACCCCTTGAGCAATGGCTGGCTGTGCTGTAAACTGGGTTGCTTCTGCTGCTGCTATCAAACCAATTAATGCCCAGGCTGTTTGCGAAGCGGTACTAATGCCGATACCTTTCAAACTCGGATCATTATAGCTAGCACAGGTTTCACCCCATCCACCGTCAACATTTTGACAGCTTACTAACCAGGCTGCACCCTTTTGAATTTGAAACCTAGATTGGGTAGGTGCAATGAGACTCAGGGCAGATAAGATCCCGCTTGTACCGTAGATATAATTGACTCCCCAACGTCCAAACCAGCTACCGTCAGTTTCTTGTTCTTTAATTAAATAAGCGATCGCCTTTTGAATCCGCCAATCATCCATTGATAAACCACATTCTCCTAACATTTCTAATACCCTAGCCGTAACATCAGCAGTATTAGGATCGATCATGGCTTTCAAGTCGCCATAGGGAATTGAGTTAATCCAGTCTTGGTCGTTATCAAGATCGAAAGCTGCCCAGCCTCCAGGTTTACACTGCATAGTTGCCATCCAGTTAAGGCAACGGGCGATCGCTTTTTGTTTCTGTGCTTCATTAGTAAGCTTGACTTGAGATAAGCCCATGACTACCACCGCCGAGTCGTCTAGATCGGGATAAAAGCGATTATCAAATTCAAATGCCCAGCCACCAGGGGTTATATCTTTGTTTTTTACTGCCCAATCGCCATAATCTAAAATTTGTTTGTTTAGCAACCATTCCCCTGCCTTAACTAAAGCTGGATGGTCGGGGGCAATTCCTGACTCTACCAAAGTGCGTAAACACCAGGCAGTGTCCCACACAGGAGAAATACAGGGCTGAAGACGATAACTGTTTTCCGTTTCTATAGCAAAATTATCAACGGCGGTTAAACCTCGCTGAATAACTGGGTCGTTGACATCATAATCTAGAGTGCGTAAAGCTAAAAGAGAGTTAAGCATGGCGGGAATAATTCCTCCCCAGTCGCCAGTCGCCTCTTGTCTTTCTAAGATCCATTTTTCCGCAGCAGCAATTCCCTGCGATCGCCAAGGGACTAAATTTAAATTCTCAGCCAGTTTAAAAGCATTATCTAAAGTTAAAAATATATCCGTCCAGTCGTTGCTACGGGGTAATTCGTAGCGCACATTAGCAATTCCCTCAGCGTATAATTCATCTAAGTTAATTGGCGTATCCAGATTAAATATAGGCTGGCGATCAAAAACAATTAACAAAGGTACGGTGCTACCTCTTGCCCAGCTAGACATTTCGTAGATCGTGAAGGGAGATTGCTCTGGCAAAAGCATAATCCAAGGGGGAATTGAGGGTAAACCTTGCCAGTCATAGCAACCAATCAAAGCCAAATGCAGCTTGGTAAAGATACGAGTTTGGCTAATGCCACCCTGCTGTAAGATAAATCCCTTGGCTTTGACTAAAGCAGGATCGGCTGCCGATACGCCTAACAAACGCAGTGCCATATATGCTTCTACCGAAGTAGAAAGATCGCCCCCATCACCATAATATAGTTCCCAACCACCATGTTGACGCTGTTGCGATCGCAAGTACTTTTCGGCTTTAGCTAAAGGTCTAGTTCGATCCGTTTGCCAAACCTTATGCAGCAAGACAACTTCGGAGGTGATAGTAACGTTGGACTCCAATTCTCCCCACCAATAACCCTCTGGATATTGCAGAGCAAGTAAATGAGCTTGACTACGAGTGATCGCCTGTTCTAACTTTGGCTTGCTTACCTGATTCTCCACTGACGCTACCATTTTATAACACCCTAAACTTTAGAAAAAATAGCACACATTTGAGCTAAGTTTCTGATAGGGATGTAGAGAAATTAAAGGTTTTAAAAAAGGCGATCGCATTTCTTACATTTAAAATATTAGTAAAATACAGCTATTCACCAAGTTATAGATAACTCAATATAAGTCTAATGGAAGAACTTATACAGCTACGAGAAAGCATTGAAAAACATGACTTTGTGACGGCTTTGCAAATTGTTGATGAGTTAGACGAAATGTCTGTAGAAGATAAATTCAACAAAATATTTAGTTATATGGTTGTATTGCTTCTCCATTTAATCAAAGAAGACGCTGAAAAACGATTGACTAAATCTTGGAAATTATCGATTAATAATTCAGTTAAGCAGATAAATAGAACAAATAGGCGAAGAAAATCTGGCGGATATTATGCCAAGAAAGCAGACTTAAACGAGATAATTGATGATGCTTTTGAACTTGCTCTTGAAGGTGCAGCAATAGAAGCCTTTGGAGGTGCTTATGATGAACCAGAATTATTAAAGTTGATTGATGTCAACGGAATTAAAAACAAAGCCATTTCTCTGCTGGACTATTCAAAGTAGTGCGGTAGTGCGATCGCTTGGCTTTATCTACAAAAAGTAAATAATCAACAACTGGTAAAAGCTAAATTTTTACTATGATCCAAATCACTGAATAAGTAAAAAGAAAAATTTACTATGGAAACGACGTATATTGTTTCTGATTATGTTTAACGATGATTTTTTTGAATTAAAAAAAGCCTTGGAAATAGTAACTCTCGAAGTTACAGATTTGAAAAATAAATTACATCAGAAAGAAAATGAAATTAATAATCTTAAAGCTACAAGCAAAGTAGCTGAAAATAATAATTTAAAAAACAGCGTTCATGAATTGCAGCAAAAAATAGTTGAGCAAGATATTCAGATAAGAGAACTTAAATTAGGTAAAGACTCCGATCATAAAACTATTCTTAAACTTCGAGATAAAGCACAAGGATTTAACGATCGTATTGCGGGATTAGTTAAAGAAAATGATAATTTAAAACGTGAAGCGATCGCACGTCAAATAGTGGCAAATACTTTTAAAGGCGCAAAAGGATTAGTAAGTAATTTTAAACAAAAGCAATTTTCAAAAGAATAAAATGCCTTTCATCTTTATTAATAGAGATAAAAAAAAGAGCGATCGCATAGCTTTATCGCTCTTTTTTGGTGATGATCGCTCTATCAAAGATTATTTTTCGCTTCTTTAGCAACCTGCTCAAATTCATCATCTGCCAACTTAGTAATTATGGTCTTGGCTTCTTCTCCCCCTAATCTACCTAAAGCCTGTACAAGGCGGTAACGTATTTGCCAGTCTTGATTATCGGCAAAGGCAGCCAGCAAAGGAATAGCTCGTGTATCGCCTAATTCTCCCATTGAGCCAATTGCTGCGGTTTGCAGGAGATTATTATCCGAGTGAAGAGCCTCTTTTAGGAGATCGAAGCCACGAGGATCGCCCAATTCGCCTAAAGCAGCAACAATACTAAACTGCACCAGCCATTCCGATGTATTGTGATATGTATTGGCTAAATCTTCATAGGCTTCAACTAGTTTCAAGCCACCAATCGCGTCTGCTGCTGCTGCCTGTACATCTGGCTCTGGATCGTTAAACAGGCGATCGCGTAAGATTTCTAGAGCAGCATCTTTATAATTTATCCCCAAAGTATCTAGCTGACTAACTGCTGCATAGCGCACGCGAGTATTATCATCGGTAATCATGGGCTGAATCATGGCAAAGGCTGTTTCTGTGTCAATTTGACGTAGTTGATTTAAGCCTCTAATGCGCTCGCCAAAGTCTTCGGAATTTAGCAGAGTCTTAACTGATTCTGGTGTGATAGTCATGATTAATTAAAATTATTAGATTTAAAGTTGGTTTTAAATAGAGAAAAAAAGGTTTTTAATAGCTATTCGGCTGCCATCATTTTAATTACATCACCTTGAGTAATCATGCCGATCAGCTTTGAATTATCATTTACCACTGGCAAACGCCGTACTTTCTTATCGTGCATAATTTTGGCTGCTTCGCGCACTAGCTGATTGCCTTTTACTGTTGTCGGGCGATCGCTCATAGCTTCCCCTACAGTTTGCCCTAAAGCTTTGTGTACCTCTTGACTATGTTTAGCGGGATTTTCCAGATAGATAACGCTATCGAGAAACATAATATAAGGCGGTGCTTCTACTCCTGTAGCCTGCCAGGTTAAATCAGTCTCGGATATGATTCCCACTAGCTCTCCCTGCTTATTTACCACAGGTAAACCACTAATTTCCTTTTTTGCTAGAATTTGAATTGCTTCTTCTAGTGATGTCTCAGGAGATACCGTAGTCGGATTGGCTGTCATAATTTCAGCAACAGTTTTGCTCATTTTTTTGCTCTCAGGTTTATCGTATAATTGGCTACCACTACCTGATTTAATCTATCGCGAATTGCCACCTTCTAAGGTAAAGCTGTCACTATATTTAATTTTTGTATTTTTCTCTAATCTTGTAATATGCTAAGTTTTAATGCAGTTACTTTTCTTATTTGTGGGAAGTTAGCCGTAATCTAGTTTACTAAATTCAATTTGCTATATGCGAAGCGCAACGCTACTAGCCAGATTCTAGATCCAATCATCATCATCATTATCAAGATCGTTTTGTTGAGATGAACTTTGGCTATAGGTAGAAGTTATGGGGGTTTCTACCGATGTATCTTCGGGATTATCAAAGTTTTCTGCTTCTAAATCTTCATCATCAAAATCATCTGTTTGCTGTTGATATACATCATTATCAACTGACTTTAAAGTAGGCTCTGGCAGTAGATCTCCTGGCTTCTTGCCGTCTATTTCCACAACAGTCAAATCGTCAATATAAGCCAAGAAAATATTCCCTTGGACATCACAAACCGTTGCTGAACAAGATACCTCAGATTTAGATTTTTCTTGGGCAAACAGTTCACTAATAAAACGAGACGGATTAACTTTGTCAACTTCCCCATTTATTCCCAACAAAATATACTCATTTCCTGTTCTTCTATGCTTAACAATTGTGGTCATTATTAATCTCAAATTTTAGTTATTACTTTATCCCTCATCTCTTATTTAACATCAGCACCATGACGGCGAGGATCGGTATTATCAGTAACCGTAACTTTTGATTCTACTTGGGAAATTTGACCTCGGTTATTAGCATAAGGAATAGGATTGTTAGCAATTAGAGCATCCAAGTCCGCCTCTAAAATTCCGCGAGGTTGTTCTCCTATAGATTCGGCGATCGCTTTTCCTTCATTATTCATAAATACAAAGTGAGGAATACCATCAACTCGGTAGCGGAGCATTTCTGGCAGCCATTTGGTATTATCTACATTGAGCATCACAAAATTAACGCGATCGCCGTAAGTCTGTTTTATTTGTCCCAAATCTGAAGCCATTGCCTGACAGCTAGTACACCAGTCTGCATAAAACTCAGTTAGGGTAGGCTTATTGTTGCTTAAAGCCACGTCTAAAGAAGTAGATTTTTTTACCTGAGACTCTAAAGATAAAGAACTAGTCTCTGTTTGCAAACCCAAAAACAAAGCAACGCTTAAGACAACTGCCGCGATCGCTATGACTATATTTCTCACAGAATTGTTAGTATTGGGTTTTAGTTGTGTTTCGTTCATCAGTAAACTTAGAGATATTATGTATTCGCGTTTCTTATTCTATCTATAATCTATAGCTCTCTATGAAAAAGCGGGTAACGATAACATTTCCTAAAACTGCGGTGCAAATTCCCCTTACTTATCGTTTAGCAAAAGACTTTAACGTAGCTGCTAATATTATCCGCGCTCAGGTTGCCCCTAATCAAATGGGTAAGTTAGTCGTCGAATTGCAGGGAGACATCGACCAAATTGATGCTGCCATCGAGTGGATGAGAATGCGAGACATCAATGTATTTTCTGCCAGTGGAGAAATTGTAATTGATGAAAAAAGCTGTGTAGACTGTGGTTTATGTACGGGAGTATGTCCAACCCAGGCTTTGGTATTAAATCCAGAGACATTTAGATTGGAATTCAAGCGATCGCGCTGTATCGTTTGTGAACAGTGCATTCCTACTTGTCCTGTAGCTGCCATTTCCACTAATCTTTAGTTACTGACGTTACGTATACGTATTTAATCTAACTGCTGTGACGGGGTGACGGGGAGCAACTACGCAGGTAGTAAATCCCTCCCCAAGTCCCCAAGTCCCCAAGTCCCCAAGTCCCCAAGTCTTATAGATCGATGAGTGCGTAACATCAGTTTAGTTATCCTTGCCGACAACAGCTATTTAGCCATAATTTTTGTATTTTGAAAATGATATAGCTCGATCGCCTTGAGCAATTCTTGAGGGCGATCGACTAAATAGTCAGGTTGATACTCTGCTAATATTTCCCTGGAATTAAAGCCCCAACCAACAGATATTATGCCAATATTACTTTTGCGAGCAGATCTAATATCTCTGGTTTCATCTCCTACATAAATTACCTTAGATCTGTCCAAATTATTAGCTTTAATTGCTTGGTTGATTATTCGATGTTTACCAAAGACAGAGGTGCTGGAATAAATATAGCTAAAAAGAGAATTTAACTTGTTCTTGTCTAAAAATGTCTCGACATTTTCTTTAATATTTGAAGTTACAATACCCAGAATGTATCCTCTGCTTTGTAGTTCCAATAATGCCTGGGTCATATCTGGAATTGGCGATAGTTCGGCAATTTCTTTGCTTAGTTCGGCTCTAATTCTTCTAACCAAAAAAGGTAGTTTAAATATAGATATTTCTGAACGCTTAACTATTTCGCGAGAGCTTAAGTTTTTGATTAATAACAACTCTTCTTGAGCTAAAGCTTTATAGCCAAATTCCGTAGACAGGTTGTTAGTAATATCAACGATGGCTTGATATGTATCAGCGATCGTACCGTCAAAATCAAATAGAATTATCTGAGCAGACATTAAATTAAAATTATTAAAAATACATTATACTAGGTGATTTTTAAGAAATAATTATCTTTCTTTATTTAGATTAGCACGGGCATTCCGTCGCCACATATCAGGCTTAATTCTCCTTAAGGCAGAAGCACGAAATCGCCGATCCCATTCGACTTCAGTAATAGATGCTAATTCCTTTAGTTGAGGCTGAATATTATCAGGATAAGGTTGAAAACTACTAATGTTTGTTTCTTGAGCAAAACGCTGATTCCAGGGACAAACATCTTGACAGATATCACAACCAGCTACCCAACCTGATAAATTATTAGCGATCGCCTGAGGTAATTCTGGCTCACGGTTTTCAATTGTATGATAAGCAATACAGCGATTAGCGTCTACTACATAAGGTGTAACAATAGCCTGAGTGGGACAAGCTTCTAAGCAGCGAGTACAAGTACCACAATGATTGGTATGGGCTGTATCTGGAGTTAATTCTAAATTAGTTAACACTTCACCCAAAAACATCCAGCTACCGTACTTTGGGCTGATTAGATTACCATTTTTAGCAATCCAACCCAAGCCCGCTCGTTGCGCCCAAACCTTATCCTGTACAGGGGCAGTATCTACATAGTAGCGAGTAATAATCGACTCATCTTGCGATCGCAACCAGTTGTTTAGAGCCTTGAGCTTCTTGCCCATAACCTTATGATAGTCCCGACCCCAGCCATAGCGAGAAATCTTGCCTACTTGAGGCTCGTTAGAGTGCTGATGAGGAGTATAGTAATTAAGAGCAACAGCAATAAGCGATTTTACCTGGGGCAGACAGCGACGAATATCTTCTCTTTTTGGGCTTGCCATCCATGCCATGTCAGCTTGATAGCCTAAATCTAACCAGCTTTTAAGATGCGCCACCGCATTATCTTGATGGTTGTCTATCGAGGCAATACCCACCAAATGAAATCCGATCTCCATTGCAGCAGTTTTAATTTGAGAGCTATCGATTGGCATATTTAAACTTGCTCAAAGAGGAACATATTCAAGACAAGAAACATCTATTATCTATCTTGCAGTTTTATCTAATGATATCGCGATCGCTATGCAGTATTTTTACTCCTCTTTATTGACTTTATCTTTACTAGCCATAGGTAGTGTGGCAGTTGCCGAAGGCAAAATATATCCTCAGCCAGAACATAAATATTCCCCTGGATTTATTCAGAATTATAATCAGGAATGTCTGCAAACTTCACGAGGAGAAGGATTAGAAGAGCCAGAAGCCAAACAACTCTGCAACTGCACCATCAAGGAGTTTCAGCGACAGTATAGCCAAGCAGAGTTTATACAGTTAACTAACGCCTCGGCAACGGATAAAACCGCAGAGACTGCTTTGGTTGAGGTGGGGCAAGTTTGTTTTGAAAAGATCTTATATGAGCAATAAGTATAGTCGTTTCAATTAATTTCCTCATGATTGACTGGTATTAACTCAGAAGTCAGAGGTCAGAGTTCAGGAGAGTTTGAGGCACTAGATGCGGACAAGTCCTTTCTCGCAGTTTTCTTTTTTCGTATGGTTTCTATTTGGAATGACTATAGTTATTTTAAAACCTTATTAGTAATAAACTGTTTAAATAAAGCGATCGCCTCATCTTTAACTTCGTGAGCCATGTCAAACTCTTGATACTGCACCGAAACACCAATCTTAGTCAACTCATCCTTAGCTTTTATGGCGGCTTCAGTTGGGACAACAGAATCTTGACTGCCATGAATAATCATTGTTGGCGGAAAAATCTTGTTTTCCTGTGGTTGAGGCTGATAGTGTAGATAACCGCTAAAGCTACACAAGGCAGCAAAAGGAAGAGTTAATCCCACGTCTAAAGTCATTGCTCCTCCTTGAGAAAACCCCGCCATAATTGTTCTATTTAAAGGTACTCCCGTAGAAACTTCTAGAGACAGTAGCCATTCACGCAATAACTTTCTACTTTCAGCTAAGCCAGTAAATTCTTTATTTTCTAAGGCATACCAAGCTTTTCCTCCAGGCACTTGAAAATGATCGAAAGGAGCATTGGGAAACATATAGCCAAAATCAGAAAAATTAAGCACTTTGGCAAAAGGAACAAAATCTTGATAATTAGCTCCCCAACCGTGCAGCATCACTAGTAAATAGATTGGTCTGCCATCTTTAGGCATTACGGAGATAGCTTCAATATTTGGCATCATAAAGTGGTTGTAAATCAGCACATAAAAGTTGTCGAGACAACTTTTAGCATATAACTTTCCCTTACCTATTGGTTCATTAAAACTTGATAAATTAAACTACACTTCGAGGAGAAGGATTTGAGCGTACGGCGTTGCTGATTTAAATAATGATGTACAATGTGTTTCTATTCGTAGTTATTAGTTAACAGCGATCTTAATATCTTCCACAACAGCCGCTTTACACATTCATAAAAACGTTTTATGATGTAGGTCGCAAGATCGCCCTAGCCAAACCACCATCTCCATCTTTGAGTTTGATAGGTAAACAAATAAGCTCATATTCTCCAGGTTCTATCTGAGATAAATCTAAGCCTTCAATTGCCCAAATACCAGAACCCAACAAAGCGCGATGCACCTCAACTACGTTACCTTGATAGCCACCAACAGAGAGATAGTCTACTCCAACAGTGCGAACTTTTTTCTCAGCTAAATATTGTGCTGCGTCCGTGGAGATATGTACAAAGTCTTCTACAAATTGAGCCGATTTGAGAGCGCGATTGCTATTTATAGTTTTAAATAATATTCTTTCTCCCGCCTGGATATTGTGAGGCTCGATTTCTGCTACCTTAATTTGTTGAGGATCTTTAATCTCAATCACTCTGGCTTTACCAATGGTAGCCTCCAAAGGCATTTGATCGACCCCCATACCGCCTTTGATGAAGTGATTAATACCGTCTACGTGCGTTCCTGTATGCGTCCCAATCGTCAGCTTAGAAACATTGCATACATCCCCGTGAGCCAAACATTGACTAGGTTCAATATTTACAGGGGGATTGTCGGGCCAGTAAGGCATTCCTGGATGAATGGTTAAAGAAATATCAATCCAGCTATTTAATTTGCTCATAGTTCAGTTTATGTTTGGGAGTTAATCATTTAATGTAATGCTTTAATGTAAAACTAAATCATTCATTTGCGTTTCATCATCTAAGTTTGTAGCTCTATTGGTTGTACGACTAGAAGCTATAGCATCCCAAGTCCAGCCATCATTTTTGATTAAAGCCATCAGTAACCTACGTCGGTGATTAATATGGCTGGTAGCTTCGATAAAATTGCGATCGCTCACTGTAGGGATACCTCGATCTCGGAGTAATTCTAAAGGAGTTGAAGCAGGTTCGTGGTCACTAGGTTCGAGATATGCCGACTTTAGGGTTTTTAGAAAAGCTGCACTAGCACGACGAGCAGGGCTTAACGCTGCGGGATCTGGTTTACAATTGTCTGGTAAAGCATACTGCAACAAAGTCATCGCCTCATCAAAAGCTGCAACACTCAAAGGCAGGCAGCGCGATCGCTCACTGGTGTGAAAATAATATAAAATTGGATAGGTTAGATGTTTTTCCCCCATTTCAGCAATCATGGGCGTAAGAGAAATCAGATGTTGATCTAAATTTCCAAAATCACTACCGTTCCAAGCTCTCGTGAGTATTTCATCTGCTGTGCCTCCTAAAGAAGAAATGTAGACTGCTAAAGTTCTTTGCTCTGTTAAAGCCGAAACCACAGGAAAGAAATAGGCAATTGATAGAGTTACCAAGAAAAATCCATTAGCTGCTGCTAAACCTGTAAAAAGATGCCAGACTAAACCTCCAGCCAGGTAGTCCCCTCGTCCCAAAGTAGTAATAGTATAAATAGTAAAATAAATTCTACCCCAAGTACTTGCTGGTTCTTTGTTAGAAGAATTGAGTATGGCATTATCAAAAGAACAAAAAACTAACGACCAAGATGCCCAGGTCAACAAAAACCAGGAAACAGCCATACCAACAATTAACAGCAACCCAACTCCTGCAAGCAAACCGTGATTTTGTTTAATTTTGTGTAACTTAATTGCCCAATGCCACACCCAAGAAGAAAAGCGATTGGTCAAAAAACCACCACCCTTTAAAGTAAGGGTGGTTAATAATACATCTGAAGATGTGACTGCTAATAAAGCAAAACCCAAAATTAATAGCAAAACTGACATGATACTTGTTGAAAAATAATTAGAAGTAAAGGTTTAGAGGGAAAGGTTGCCAAAATCTTTGACTTGAAAACCGAGAAATAATATTTAGTATTCCTTATCCCTTATTCCTCATACTTCATCCTTATCTTATACTGTTGCCGGTTTGGGTTCTGGTTTTGGTGGTTCAGAGTTTGCCATTTCCTCTTGAACTTTATCCGCTAATATTGGGTAGACATTGCGGAATAGCTGCATCTGGTCTTTAATAACCTCGTCGGTACATTTTCCAAGACTGCCAGCGATATTATGATACAGACGCTTTTTCTCATCATCATTGAGCATATCGTAGTACATCCGCGCCTGATCGTAATGATCTTCTTCGTTTAGTTCGATGCGGTCAGCCATGCCAGAGACATGATAGGGAGGTTCTTGCGCACGTTTGTCTGGTTGAGGATATCCTTCATGGGAAGGATTGTAATTAATCCGTGAACCATTGTTATTATCGGTACGCATAAAGCCGTCGCGATAAGCAGTATTGGCTTCTGTTGCATGAGGTTTGTTAACGGGGATAGTATCGTAGTTAACTCCCAAGCGATAACGATGAGTATCGGCATAGGACATAATTCTCGCCTGTAGCATTCTATCTGGTGACCAAGAGATACCAGGAACGACATTACCAGGAGAAAATGCTGCCTGTTCTACTTCGGCGAAATAATTCTCTGGATTGCGATTTAATTCAAACTTACCGACTTTTTGTAAAGGAAAATCACCATGTGGCCATATTTTAGTTAGGTCAAAGGGATTCCACTGGAAGTTTTGTGCCTGTTCATCGGTCATAGTTTGGATGTGCATCGTCCAAGAAGGATATTTTCCTTCTTGGATAGCGTTATACAAATCTTTAGTTGCCCAACGAGGTTCTACACCCTGCATCTTGCGCCACTGTTCATCTGTAAAGAACTTGTTACCCTGGTCGGTAATAAAGTGGAATTTGACCCAAATACGCTCGTTTTCTTCGTTAATAAAGCTAAATGTATGGCTACCATAACCGTTCATATGTCGCCATCCCATAGGCGCACCGCGATCGCCCATTAACCAAAGAACCTGATGTATACTTTCAGGAGTTAATGACCAAAAATCCCACCACATTTGATCGTGTCGCCAATGTTCTTTAGGGTGTTCTTTTTGTGAGCGAATAAAGTCCATAAACTTCATCGGGTCACGCATAAAGAAGATAGGTGTGTTGTTGCCTACCATATCCCAGTTGCCATCTTCGGTATAAAACTTAAGGGCAAAACCTCGAAGATCGCGATAAATATCTGAACCGCCTTTTGATTTAGCTACGGTAGAAAAACGAGCAAACAACTCAGTTTGCTTGCCAACTTCGGAAAACATTTTGGCTTTGGTGTATCTAGTAATATCTTCGGTGACGGTAAAAGTCCCGTAAGCACCAGCACCAAGGGCATGAACTACTCGCTCAGGAATACGCTCACGGTTAAAGTGCGCCATTTTTTCTAGAAGGGTATAGTCTTCTAGTAGTAAAGGTCCTTGTTTACCAACTGACTTCGATACTGTATTACTGGCTACGGGAATACCCGCTGCATTGGTCAATGTTTCTTGATTATTATCTACCACGATAAATTTTTCTTTCCTTTTAAAACGATCATTTTGCTTACTGTTCTATTTTAAATGCTAGTCAAATAACTCAAAAAAAAGCGTCTAACTCTAGATAGATAGAGACCTTTTAGTGCGCTCTCTTTGAGAATTGATATTAGGATCGAGCGACCCCCTAAAGGGTTCGACAGTTCCTACAACGGGGGGAACCCCCGCAACGGACTGTCTCACCGCGTCGCCGATAGGCGCAAGAGTAAGGCTTGAGCCGCAACTGTGCGCGAGTGAAGCAGTCAGAAATAAAACTCAGTTAAAGAGTAGATGTGAGAAAAAAATTAAAACAAGCAAGAGTCTTGATAATTAAGAGGTTTCTCTTGCCTGTCTTTGTCTAGTACTTCTAATGTTTTATGCCGCTCGCTGATAACTACTAGGCATGAGTTAGTAATCGATCTGCTTGTTTAGCTGTTTCAAAGAAATGACGCACATTATCTTCAGGTGTGCCAACTAGTACACCATGTCCCAAATTAAGAATGTGTCCTTGGTTGCCTGCTTTACGAATGGTGTCTAAAATGCGATCGCGAATCAGATCGTGAGAACCATATAGCACTCCAGGGTCAATATTTCCCTGCACCTTCATATCTTTTCCTAGTCTTTGTCTGGCTTCTGCCATATCTACTGTCCAGTCAACGCTGATAATATCTGCACCAGAGTGGGTCATACGCTCTAATAAACCAGCACTACCGCTGACTAAAAGAATCAAAGGGGTGTCAAGATGAGTCTGTTTGACCTTACGGAATACCTGCTGTTGATATGGCAGCGCAAAGGTTTCATAGTCTTGAGGGCATAGTTGACCAGCCCAAGAGTCAAACATTTGAACTGCCTGGGCGCCACAGTCAATTTGATAGCAGATATAAGTAGCGATCGCATCAGCCAGCTTGCTCAATAATTGATGCAAAATAGTAGGATCGGAAAACGCCATCCCCTTAATATTGGCATAGGTTTTAGAACCTTTACCTTCTACGGTATAGGCAGCAAGCGTCCAGGGCGCACCAACAAAACCCAGTACAGTGGATTTGTTACCTACTTCCGCACGTAGACTTTCTAGGATAGTTTTAATAAAAGGTAATGACTCTTCTGGCTGTAAAGGATGTAGCTCATCTACCTGTTTCTGACTACGAATCGGAGAACTAATAATTGGACCTTTGCCTTCAGCGATATCCATATCGATTCCTAAGCCTGGCAAGGGAGTAACAATATCTGAAAACATAATTACCCCGTCAGGCTGAAAAGCTTTCCAAGGTTGTAAAGAAATTTCAATAGCTACTTCTGGAATTTCTGAGCGATCGCGAAAGCTGGGATACTTTTCTCTAATATCTCGATATGCTTTCATATATCTACCTGCCTGACGCATCATCCATACAGGCGGACGTTCTAATACTTCGCCACGGGCTGCCCTTAACAACAATGGCGTTTCATTTACTTCGCTCATTTTATAAATTCTCTCTAACTGTCTTTTACTAAAATTTCTTTGACTAGATCGTAGAATAACATTGGTGATACCTTGAAGAATATACTGGCTAAACTATCTTTACCTTTATAGCAGTACCAATTGTGCTTAGAACAATATGAATCGTCGGGGCGAATCGCGATTTGCCCCTACACAAATCTACTTATGACATCATACGGTCTAAAATCTTTTGGACAATTTGCATTCCGCTAATTGCTTGCCAACCAAATAATCCCAACAGCACAATATTAAGCGAAACATGGGTATTGCGAGCCAGACTATTGCCCTTTTGCATATAAGGAACTAGTGATGCAGAGACAGCAATCAAGCCAGTCATACCTAATCCAGCTAAAAGATGAGGACCAACAAACAGTTTGCCATTATTGATATAGGTGACTGCCATAGCACCTAAACTGCCTAAAATCATGAAAGCCAGAAGAATGGATCCCATTCTGTGGTGTCGTTGAGTAAAGTTTTTCTGGACTAATTCTTTTCTGGTTTCTTTGTCAGCACTACGAATTTTAGAACTTTGAACTCCCAAGTACAAAGCGTAAACACTAATACCTAACAACACCCACATTAGTATAGGATGACCGAACTGCGACCAGGTTTTAATCCCATCAGGAATAGCTTCTAATGCCATTGTGTTCTCCTTTCTAACTCAAATAAGCTTCAATTTTGATAAAATTCAACTTAACATATAGTAACTTTATAAAGCTATTGGCCACTGAAGTTATTTGGCTGAATTTGCTTAGGTCATAAAAACAGTACAAAATATCTTGGCTTGGCTAATTAATCTTACATCTTACGTCTAATGTGAATTGAAGACGTTTAACCTTCTCATTATATTTGGAATTTATCTGTGAGAACCATAATTTATTCCTGGGGGAACTTTCCCCCAGACCCCCTGTTGGGGACGTTACGACCCTCCCCAAACCCCTTCCGTAAAACTCAAAATCAGGTTTTTCCTCTTCCAGATAACTTCTAAGGGTTCTATATAAAATTAAACTTATTAGAGTTGAGCTTTATGAAATCTTCTCACCTCATGAATTATTAGTACTTTCACGAATTAAACTTTTAAAAATTTAATTAACATCAGACGTATCTTGCAAGCTAAAACTGAAGCAAATGTGTTTAGTTTAGTCATGGAAACATCACCAAAGTCATTGATTAAATCCTGTCAGCTACCACCCTTACTTAAGCCTGGAGATTTAGTTATGGCGATCGCGCCTTCTGGTGCGTTAAAAACAACCGATGCTTTAGCCAAAGGTATCGAAATCTGGCAACAGCGCGGTTATCGAGTGGAATTAGGCAGCAATTATCAATCTTATTCTGGTTATTTAGCAGGAAGCGATCGCCAACGTCGAGAAGATCTAAAAGCAGCTTGGCATAATCCTGAATGTAAAGCTATCCTGTGTATCAGAGGTGGCTACGGTGGAGCAAGGTTATTAGAAGACTGGAGTTGGCAACAACAAGGCTCAAACTCATCCCTTATCCCTTACCCCAAGTGGCTAATTGGCTTTTCTGACGTTAGCAGTTTGTTATGGAGTTTAGCGACGGTAGGTATTTCTGGTCTTCATGGTTCAGTACTGACAAGTTTGGCAAGCGAACCAGAATGGGCGATCGCTAGGATGTTTGATTATCTCGAAACAGGTCACCTTGATGCGTTGCAGGGAAAAGGATATGGGGGAGGTAAGGTTTTGGGCAGATTGCTGCCAGCAAATTTAACCGTAGCCACTCATCTACTTCAAACGCCTCTTCAGCCAGACTTGACTGGGGCTATATTAGCCTTGGAAGATGTTACCGAGTTTCCCTATCGTATTGATAGAATGTTAACCCAATGGCGCATGATGGGAGCGTTTAAAAAAATTGGCGGCATTGCTTTAGGTCGTTTTAGCCGTTGTGAACCTTATCCAGGGGCTAATAGTTGGACGGTTGAAGAAGTATTACGCGATCGCTTGGGAGACTTAAATGTTCCTTTGGTTTATGACCTGCCGTTTGGACACGATGGGGTAAATGCAGCTTTGCCAGTCGGACAACCTGTCGAGTTAAACGGCGATACGGGTGTCTTAAGCTGGAAAATAAATTCTGCTAAAATTTCCGACACAGAATAAACAGATTAAATTAATATGTAACAGAAGTCAAAGGAGAATTTGTTTTGTCTCATACTATAGTCACAGAAACTTGCGAAGGAGTTGCTGATTGCGTTGATGCTTGCCCTGTTGCCTGTATTCACGAGGGTCCTGGCAAAAATACTAAAGGAACAGACTGGTATTGGATAGATTTTGCCACCTGTATCGACTGTGGTATCTGTTTGCAAGTCTGTCCCGTTGAAGGTGCAATACTGCCTGAAGAACGACCAAAACTCCAAAAAACACCACAGTAAAAGATGAGGAAGGAGGAAAGAAGAGTGGGTAAAAAGCTTATCTTTCCCCTACTTCAAAGTAGATGCGGTTTAATAGGGGGACTGTAATTTTCTGAGTGCATTAGAGCAATTTGCGCTGCTCGTAATTTGTAGCTTTTGGTATCGAAGGCTACTTAAAGCATAGCAGATAGCAGATAATCTTAGTGTATCTGTCCGCAAAGTTTTGGTGAACAGCAGGAATTTAGCTAGATTAAAAGTGCATACTTTTAATCTTTTGTCTCCTGAATCAACCACTACTGGGGATAGGTCAACTTATACTCAGTAAAAGGCATAATTCCTAATGGTAGCGATGGGTGTTTTTCCAGCTGTCTACTCTACTCTTTCTCCTGAAGCTTTGATAGAGGAAGTGCTAGCTAGATATGAGTTAGGAGCAGTTGAGCGGTGTTTATTTTGGAATCGTGGTTTAAGCGATATCTATCTGATAGACGCTAGAAACCAATCCTATATCCTCAAAATTTCTCACCATCATTGGCGTTCTCAGTCTGAAATTCAATTTGAGCTTGAGTTTCTTGATTTTCTCCATAAGCATGAAATTCCTGTTGCCAATCCTTTAAAAACTACAGATGGCAAGCTTTTCGTCACTGTTCATGCTGTGGAGGGCGATCGCTATGCGGCTCTTTTTCCCTACGCTCCAGGAGAAGTACCTCAAGGAGATCTAAATTTAGCTCAAAGTGAAATCTTAGGTCAAACTTTAGGCAAAATACATAAAACATCTTTACACTTTCATAACTCGACCCCTCGTCAGCCTCTAGATATTAACTATTTGCTGAATGATTCACTAGCTGTAATAAGTCCTTACTTACATCACAGAGTCAGCGATTTGCATTACTTAAATAAGGCGATATATGAAATCAAGCAAAAGTTGACTTGTCTTGAACAAGCGCCACCTCTTTGGAGCGTTTGCTGGGGCGATCCTCATAGTGGCAACGTTCATTTTACTGCGGACAATCAGATAACTCTATTTGATTTCGATCAGTGTGGTTATGGGTGGCGAATTTTTGATCTGGCTAAATTTTTACAAGTTTCTCTAAATGCGGGCATCAATTGTCAGGTAAGAGATGCCTTTTTTAAAGGATACCAATCAGTGCAAGAGCTTACCGATGCAGAAATGCTTTCTTTGCAAGCTTTGACTCAGATGGCTCATATATGGAATTGGGCGATCGGTATTAATGCTGCTGCAATTCACAATTGGTCTAGGCTAGATGATTTTTATACAAATAAACGTCTGCATCAGTTAAAAAGATTAGGTAGTGGCGAATGGCAATTGTTCTAAGATTTACGTTTGACGCTTTATTTATACTTTTCTTTTTTAACAAAGCTCAAAAATTTTTCAATCCTTTGGCGATCGCATTTTTCTGGCATTACCATGTTGAAGCAGAAGGCTTCGATTAAAAAAGTGTTGCGAGATATTCCCAAGTAGCTAAACTAAAATAAACAAAGTAATTATGATTGGGCTTACTTCTAGCCGAACGATCGGTTTTTCTTGGCATTGTTACACCAAGTGAGCATAAGACTTCTATGGAAGAGTTAACGGAATTGAGAAATAACATCATTACAGGTAAATACAGTGATGCGTTAGCAATAATCGATGAACTTGAAGAAATGAGTAGACGAGATGTAATTAGAAAAATCGAGTCTTACTTAGTACGTCTAATTGCTCATTTAATTAAGAATCAGTTGGAACAAAGGTTGACTAATTCTTGGATTGCCTCAATTCGCGACTCAATTAGACAAATAAGAAAGCTCAATCTGATGAGCAAAAACTCTTACTACATCAAGAAACAAGATTGGCAGCCATACTTAGAAGAGGCACTAGAGGCAGCTATTGACGATGCAGCTATTGAAGTTTTTGGCGGTACATTAAAGCCTTCAATAATCTCAGCTAGGGTGGATCGAGAACAAATATCAGCAATCGTACTTGACTTACTTGAATTTACTTATGATGTGTCGGGAAAACAGTTGTCGGAGAAAGTAAATACTTTACTACAAAAGCTTCCAGGGGGAGAAAGACTATAAGCTGAAAAACAGCATATTGCGATCGCCTGTTTTTTCTTGTAGCGTTTATTTTGTTATTTTTGGATTTAGCAAAACTGTTTGAATACAAAGTTTAGCTAGTTTACAGTTTAATTCAGCTAATCTAGTAAAATATTCTACTTAAAATACTTTTTAGATTAAAGTATTGACTAACCGTTGCAGTAGGTTCTTCGTTTGGTCGACGAAGCAATTTGTGACTGAAAACTAACTCAAAACAAATGAATCCAGATTTTACAGAAGCTTCTTCTTTGGCAGCTATTGATCGTCAAATTAACGGTAATAACCAAAATATTTCACCTGCCCAATATGAAATAATTCGTCGGGTTATCTATCATACGGCCGATTTTGAGTATATTTCTTTATTGAAGTTTTCTGAAGATGCACTCTTAAAAGGGGCAGCATCATTAAAAGCTTCTACTCCAATTGTGGTAGATGTTCCAGAGATTCAGGTTAGTATTGTTCCTAAGCTAAAGAAAACTTTTTATAATCCTGTTTATTGCTGTGCCACTGCCAACAGCGAAACTCAAAACAATAAAAGCAAAATTGCTTCTGGATTAGAAACATTAGCTAGACAACATCCCAAGAGTATTTTTATCATCGGACAAAGTGAAATTGCTTTGACAACTCTAATAAATTTGATCGAGAGTAAAACAATTAATCCTAGTTTAGCGATCGCAACTGCGCCAATATTTACTAAACCAGAGCGGAAAAAGTTCTCAGGCTCTTATTTTCCTCGTATTTATGTTGATAGTTCTAAAGGCGATGCTATGGTAGCTTCAGCAATTTTTAATAGCTTAGTCAATCTGACTTGGCGGGCATATGGACAAAATAAGTAA
>JBBSPC010000003.1:0-79886 GCA_038259125.1 Chroococcales cyanobacterium
AAATAGAGCGTTGGTGGTCTGTTCTCAAAACCTGGATGAAGCAGACAATCAAAGAATTTCAGACTGTCAGAGAATGTGTTGATGCAGCTTTTGAAAAATGTCCTAACGTATATGCGTAACGCTATACCTGTACGGTTTTGAATAGTTGTTCATAACTCGGCATTTGTGTAGCATTAATGGTGAATTTTTCTTTCAGCAATTGAACGTTTATCGGCTCAAATTTTCAATATCTTCTACCTTAGTTGGCAACTGCGCAGTTAAAACTTCTGTACCAGAATCGGTTACCAAAACATCATCTTCAATGCGTATACCTCTGACATCACTAAACTGTGCCAAACGTTCCCAGTCAACTACATCTTGATATTTATTACGAAAATTGGCGTTGTTCAAAATTGCAGGGACTTGATAAAATCCTGGTTCAATAGTGACTAACATCCCTGATTCTAAAGGACGGTTTAATCTAAGATAGGCTAGTCCAAAGCGATCGCTCCTTTCTCTCCCTGCTGCATATCCCGCCAAGTCTCCTAAGTCTTCCATGTCATGAACATCTAAACCTAGTAAATGTCCGACACCGTGAGGGAAAAACAAAGCGTGAGCATCCATGTCTACTAAATCTTGAGGGTTACCTTTAAGGATGCCTAGATCTACTAAACCTTCGGCAATTATTTGAGCAGCTAATAAATGAATATCCTGATACTC
Source organism: Chroococcales cyanobacterium (assembly GCA_038259125.1). Taxonomy (GTDB): domain Bacteria; phylum Cyanobacteriota; class Cyanobacteriia; order Cyanobacteriales; family Xenococcaceae; genus Waterburya. Next base: position 700 of record JBBSPC010000003.1, read on the forward strand.
CACGTCAGGGAACATTTTAGCAATACAGCGATCGTGTGCAGCTAAAACTATTTCATAAATATCTCGTTGGGTGCTAGAAAACTTGCCTGACACTGCCCAGGTACGGGTAATATCTGCTGCCCAGCCATTAGAAGTTTCTGCACCTACATCGGCTAAGATCAGATCTCCAGGCTGTAGCTTATTATTGTACGACTCGTTATGTAAAACTTCTCCATGCACGGTAACAATACTGTTGTAAGCACAACTCATATTGTGGGCAATAATTACTCCTTCCATTGCCCCTCGTATCTCTGCCTCAGTAGAAGAATGTCTGGTGGCCTGCATTCCTGCTTTATGTGATTGGATTGATACAGCAGCAGAATATCGTAATTCCTGTAATGCCAAATCATCGTGATGCGATCGCAATTTGACTATAGCTTGTGCTAATTCTAGATCGATTCCTGAAGCGCGAGCGGATAATGCTAAGGGACGATTTAGTAGTTGACACTGCTGCTGGTAGGTGATTTGTTCCTGTAGGGCTATAGTTGCAGCAGCTTCGGTTTTTTTAGCTAATTCAGCTAAAGGATAAACTAGATCTGCACCAATCATTGCGCCTATTTCTTCTGGTAGAGGGCTAGCACCAAGCCAAAGAGTCGTCTGAGACGATTGATTATCTATAAATAGCTCTAATTTTCCACTTTCTAAGCGGATAGCAGCATCAGCTAAGGGTAATCCCGCAAAATATAAAAAGTGGCTACTGGCGCGAAAAGGATATTTATTGGCAAAAAAGTTGCGACTGATAGGGCTACTGCACCATAAAATAACTGGATGTTGAATCAGTTGCCCTAATTTAACTCTTCTTTGTTTTAAGATTGCAACTAAAGATTTGTTGGTGTCCATCAAAAACTGATTCCTTAAACCTCTGGCGTGAATAAAATATTAAGCTTTGGAGTATTTAGTAAACGATGACACGCCCTAAGGACGATATCTTCTAGCAGGCAAAAAAAATTTAAAAGTACTGCCTACTCCTAACTGACTGATCACAAATATTTCTCCTCCATGGAGTTCTACCAAACGGCGACTGATGGCTAAACCAATACCCGTACCACCATATTTCTGAGAGCGGGATTTTGACGAACGCCAGAAGCGTCGAAACACATGAGCTAATTCTTCTTCAGGAATTCCTGAGCCAGTATCAGTCAGGGAAATCCAGACTCGATCAATATCAAACCAAGCTTTGAGGGTGATCTTACCTTGAGGAGTGTGGCGAATGGCGTTACTAAGCAAATTAACTAAAATCTGTTCTAGGCGATCGCTATCTGCCATGATGTAAGGCAAATGATTAGAACAGTCTAAACTTAAAGTACGATCGCTATCTAATAACTGATCGTTAAACTTTTCTACTAGGGGATTAAGAATAGAGCGCAGGTTTACTGGGCGTAAATTGATAGTCAGATTTCCTGCCTCGGCTTGAGATAGTTCTTGTAGATCATTAACCAAACGCTGAAGACGCTTGGTTTCACGAATTAGCCGAGCATAAATTTGCGAGTTTGCCAGAATAATACCATCGGCAATTTCTTCCAAACGTCCACGAATTATAGTCAGAGGTGTTCGCAACTCATGGGTAAGGTCGTCAATAATTTCTCGCCTTCTCTGTTCTACATCTTCTAAACTAGCTGCCATACGATTAAAACCCATGGCAAGGCGATCTAATTCAGGAATTTCTAAATGGGACATTCTCTCATCTAACTTACCGTTGGCAAATTTATCAACAATACTTTCCATTTGGTTTAATGGCTGGACAATTCGCTTGGCAATCCAATAGCTGAGGATTCCTGCTGCTAAGGTACCGATTAAAAATGACCAAAAATTACCTCTAGCCCAAGCTGTCTTAAATACTTCTAAAAGCAAAGAATTGGCAGTATATACACTTAAGTCTTTTTCTTCTAAAGTTCTGACCTGAAATAGAAAAAATCTGGGGGAAAAAAAGTTCCCCACTATAGAAGAAGCTGTCACCCCTACAACAGTTACCAAAATATGGGAAAAAAAAAGTCGTGCCTGTAAATTCAGCTTTTTCATTTTGCTCTGGCTAAAATGACTATAAGTCTTCAAATTTATAACCTACTCCGACAACAGTATGAATGAAGATTGGTTTACTGGCATGGGGTTCAACTTTTTTGCGTAGTCTAGCTATATGAGTATCAATCACCCTTTCTTCTCCAAAGAAATCATCACCCCACAGCTTTTCGATTAGCTGTCCCCTTTCCCAAACTCTGCCTGGATGTTTGATAAATAAAGCCATGAGCTTAAATTCAGAAGAAGATAAATCTAACTGTTCTATTGATTCAGTATCCAAATGGCGATTAATACAATGCTGTTCTAGGTCAATGGTAAAAGATTTGGTCTTGATCGATCCTGGGCGATCGCTTTCTCGCAAACGACGGCGCAATAAAGCTCGTACCCTAGCAACTAATTCTCTAGGGCTAAAAGGTTTGATGCAATAATCATCAGCCCCTGTAGACAAACCAATGATGCGATCGATTTCTTCCCCCCTAGAAGTCAACATCAAAATATAAGGGTCATTAGCCATTGATTTTTGGCGAATTTGGGTGCATATTTCTAAACCATCTATTCCTGGGAGTCTAATATCGAGAATGATTAAATCAGGCTGTAGTTCAGCAAACAGCTGTAAAGCTGCATCACCGTCATGACAGACACAACAAGAAAACCCTTCTGCTACCAAACATTCTTGAATAATTTGGGCTATCTCACGCTCGTCTTCAACGATTAAAATCTCCATAGTTAGACAAATTACTTTTTTTATGATTTAAGCATTTAATATTTAATTGCACCTTCATAGTTATGTAATTTTATGATTTTTCCTAGAACTAGTAAAAAACACAATGCTAAAAGGTATTATAATTATCCTAAATTTTAAAAAAATGATATGGCAGATATTGTTGATATTGCAGTGAACACAGAGGGTTTTAGTACATTAGTCGCTGCGGTCAAGGCAGCTAATTTAGTAGAAACCTTGAAAACGCCAGGGCCATTTACCGTTTTTGCTCCCAACGACGCTGCCTTCGCCAAGCTGCCTCCAGGCACAGTTCAAACTTTAGTTCAAAATCCGCCTCAATTAGCCAGAATACTAACCTATCACGTAGTTGCAGGGAAATTAACCAAAGCAGATTTGAGTCAGGTAGATTCTGTAGATTCTGTAGAAGGTTCGCCAATTTCAATTAATTGTGCTGATGCTTTTGAAGTAAAAAATGCCACAGTAATTGCAGCAGACATTGAAGCCGATAATGGCATTATTCATGTGATTGATAACGTTATTTTAATGGGATAGTTTAATTAATGGACAATGGAACAATTATCTTCCTCATTTAATTGTTAAGGGACTGTTATAAAATGGGTTGTAGACCAAATTACTTGGCGAGACTGCTGCTGTATAAAATGCGATCGCCTTCTCCTTGAAAATCATCTCGCAGAGATACGAGAATGTGCGATCGCAATCTTATCAATCTTCTATAAAATAATCAGAGTCAATTTTCTTTACTTCATATCTGGTTATTGGGGTTACTCCGACGTTATGCTCGATCATTAATTCTGTTAATCTATCCGCATTAATTAAAATAATTTTGCTATCAATATTTGTAACAAAATCAATAGCATTTTTAGTAAAATCTGAAGTCGTTATAAATATTCCTTTTTTTGCTTTTTGTCCCTGAAGCGCACCTGCAAACTTTTGTATTTCTGGTCTACCTACGACGTTATCCCAACGCTTAGCTTGAATATAGATAATATCTAAACCTAATCTATCTTCTTTTATAATTCCGTCTATTCCTTCATCTCCAGATTTCCCGACAGCTTGACCTGCTTCTTTTCTTGAACCTCCATAGCCCATGCTCACTAAAAGATCGACAACAAGATTTTCAAAAAAGTAAGGAGAACATTTTTTTATATTTTCTAATATTTCTACCGATAAAGCTTTTACTAGTTGTTGATAAATATTTTCCAGTGCTTCTTCTGGTGTTTCTTTCTCTATCTTTTCTACTAAAGTAGTATTCTTTCTATCACTGTGCTTAATATTTCTATACTCACAATATTTTTCATATTGTTCTAAAATCCTCATATTAATAAACGTTGGATGATTTACTAACGCAATTAATCCTTCTTTGGTAATTTTAAAAGATCCTCGTTGAGAAGAAAATAATAATCCTGCTTTTTCTAGATGAGTTTTAGCCCAGTACACTCGATTATTAAATTTGGGTTGTTTTCCACTAGGTAGTAGTATTCTTTTTTCATCTTCTGTTAAATTGAATTTGTCAGCAAGAAATGGTATTGCTTCTTTAAATGAATGTTCTTGTCGGTCTTTGGCAAACTTAAGGAGAGGAAGCATAAGAGTTTGAAAGTCTGGAATTGACATTATCTATAAAGTAAATTCAATGCTATACACTTAAAGTTCCCATAATTGAATACTTTGTATCCTCTTTTGCGTCTTTGTGACTTTGCGTCTTTGCGCGAGACAAAAAAAAGATGGGCATAAAACCCACCTAAACAAAAAATCAATTAAACTAACTAAGTACTAAAATATCTAGCAGCAGGATGATAGGTAATAATCGCTGTCGTAGATTGTTCGGGATAAAGTTGTTCACTTTCATCCATAAACATATTAATTCGCTTGGTATCAAGTAAATCCAGTTGCTTATATTGATCTTCGATATTAGGACAAGCAGGATAGCCAAAACTATAGCGTGAACCTCGATAACGTTGTTGTAAAATATCGCGAATGTTGTCTGATTCTTCTGCTGCAAAACCTAGTTCGTGACGGATTCTGGCGTGTGTCCATTCTGCTAAGGCTTCTGCCATCTGTACCGCCATACCGTGATAGTAAAGGTAGTCGGTGTAGTTATCCGCTTTAAATAGCTTTTGGGCATATTCGGTGGCAACTTCTCCCACGGTTACCGCCTGCATAGGAAAGACATCAATTTTGCCTGATTCTTTAGTGGCAAAGAAATCGGCGATGCAAAGGCGTTTACCAGAACGTTGACGAGGGAATTCAAAAGAGGTTATTGGTTTTACAAATCCTTTATCGGTAGGTTCATAAATATAAAGGGTGTTTCCTTCGGCGTTACAGGGAAAATAACCATAAATCACTGTAGGATGCAATAAATCATCAGCAACAATTCTTTGTTTCCACTCTTCTAAAACTGGATCGACTTTTCTAGCTAAAAACTCATCATATTCTGACCGTGATTGCTCTTTTGGCTTACGAAATTGCCACTGTCCTACATATAAAGCCTGTAGATCCAAATAAGGAAAGATTTCATCTAAAGGAATATCCGCAGATTCTAATATCTTTGTACCCCAAAAAGGAGGAGTAGGGCGATCGATATCTAAAGCCACCTCATCAGAATGCTTTGTATCAATTACTTTTGGTTCTTCTTTTCTGCTAACTTCATCGACAAAGATTTTATCTTGATTTTCTCCTGCAAATGGTGTTGCCTCACCTTCTTCTGTGGCAGATAAATCCTCTTCATTTAAGAACCCTTTTGTATTGTCCCAGTTACTATCTACTTTAGCGGGCATCAACTTATCCATGAAATGCAAGTCTGCAAAAGCATCCTTGCCATAGATAACCTTGCCTTTGTAGACATTTTGACAATCTTGATAAACAAATTTAGGAGTTAAAGCTGCACCACCCAAGATAACAGGAACACTAATACCTTTTTGATTAAAAGTTTCCAGGTTATCTTTCATAAATGCCGTAGATTTTACCAGCAAGCCACTCATGGCGATGCAGTCTGGCTGGTGTTCTTCGTAAGCTTTGATAATATTTTCTACAGGCTGTTTAATACCTAGGTTGATTACTTTGTAACCGTTATTAGAAAGAATAATATCAACTAGGTTTTTACCAATGTCGTGAACGTCACCTTTTACCGTGGCAATGACGAATTTACCTTTACCACTGTCGTCAGCATCTTCTTTATCCATGTGAGGTTCGAGATGCGCCACTGCTGCTTTCATGGTTTGCGCCGACTGAAGTACAAACGGTAACTGCATTTGTCCCGAACCAAATAACTCACCAACAACTTTCATGCCATCTAGCAGAAAGATGTTAACGATATCTAGAGGTGGATACTCTTGTAATGCTTCGTCTAAAGCTTCATCTAAGCCAATACGTTCGCCATCAATAATGTGCTGTTTGAGACGTTCTTCGATGGGAAGATTCTTATCTACTGCTTCGGACTTTTTAACTTTCTTACCATCAAAGAGAGTAGTTAGTTCTCCTAAAGGATCGTAAGTACAAATATCGCCATCAAATTCCCGCTTATCATAAATTAGGTCGTAACAAATTTTCTGATGTTTAGGATCGATTTTAGCTAGGGGTAAAATTTTACTAGCATTAACAATCGCCGAATCTAATCCTACCTGCATACACTCGTGTAAAAAGACAGAATTTAATACTTGTCTAGAAGCAAGGTTTAAACCAAAGGAAACATTGGATACCCCAAGAAGCACATGACAACCAGGTAGTTCTTCTCTAATTCTTTTAGTTGCTAGGACGGTAGCTTTACCGTTTTCTCGATCTTCCTCAATACCTGTAGAAACGGGCAAAGCCAAAGGATCGAAAAAGATTTCTTGGGCGGGAATGCCATAGGCTACTGCTGCATTGTATGCACGTTTGGCAATTTCAAACTTCTTATCCGCAGTACGTCCCATACCATCTTCATCGATAGTACCAATTACTATTCCTGCACCATATCTTTTGGCTAAATCTAATACCTGATAAAATCTTTCTTCTCCATCTTCGTAGTTAGTAGAGTTAAGAATACATTTACCACCTGCAACCTTTAACCCCGCCTCCATCTTCGTGTACTCAGTAGAGTCAAGCATCAGAGGTAAGGTCACATTATTAACTAGACGGGATGCTAGTTCGTGCATATCTTTCTCGCCATCTCTTCCTACATAATCTACGTTGACATCGAGAATATGCGCCCCTTCCTTTACCTGAGACTTAGCTAAAGAAACTAAACTATCCCAGTCTTCATCATTGAGTAAAGTACGACATTGCTTAGAACCACTGGCGTTTAATCTCTCGCCTACAATTAGAAAAGAATTATCTTGAATATATGGTTGAGTACTATATATAGAAGCAGCGCAAGGTTCGTAATGAGGATGACGTTCTTTTGGGGTTAAGTCGCTTGTCATCTCAGCTAAAGCTTGAATATGATCGAACCTAGTTCCGCAACAGCCACCAATGATCTGCACACCCAAATCTTCCACGAAGTGCATTAACGCCATGCGAAGTTCCATTGGTGTCAGCTTATAGTGTGCCTGTCCTCCAACGTTTTCAGGTAAACCAGCATTGGGAACACATGAGACAACAAAAGGAGAGTGTTCAGAAAGGTATTTGATATGTTCTTTCATCAGGTCTGGCCCTGTAGCGCAGTTCAGACCTAAAATATCAATAGGATATCTTTCTAAAATTGCTAAAGCCGCATCAATTTCTGTGCCAACTAGCATTGTTCCCATCTGTTCCATAGTCACAGAAACCATTAAGGGAAGGCGATCGCCTTTTTTGTTAAATACTTCTTCAATAGCATTTAAAGCAGCCTTGATCTGCAAAACATCCTGGCAGGTTTCTACTAACAGTAAATCTACCCCACCGTCATATAATGCTTCTGCCTGTTCGACGTAAGCATCTTTTAGGCTGTCAAAATCAATATGTCCTAAAGTAGGCAACTTAGTACCAGGACCGATTGAACCCGCAACAAAACGAGGCTTTTCAGGAGTGGAAAACTCGGCTGCAACTTTTTTAGCTAATTCTGCTGCGGTTTTATTCAGATAATAAGCTTGGTCGGCTAAATCATATTCAGCTAAAACTAGCCTTGTTCCCCCAAAGGTATCAGTTTCAATCACGTCCGCACCAGCTTCTAAGAAGCCGCGATGCACTTTTGCAACTGCTTCTGGTTTGGTATGGACAAGATATTCATTGCACCCTTCATAGACTTCACCTCCGAAATCTTCGGCAGTGAGATTTTGTACTTGCAGGTTGGTTCCCATCGCGCCATCTAAAACTAAAACAGGACGGTTGGGACTATGGAGACGTTCTAAAAAGATACTGTTCATTGCTAGCGACTGCTGATCAACAGGTTAAGTTACATTAAGTCCCATTATATGAAGTTCTTTGAGTAAACGGGAAAAATTGTTTTAGGCAAATAAGTCAAATAAAGAAAAAAATAAAATTATTACTTAAAACGAGGGAATTACTAAATCGATAGTTAGTTTCCAAAATTAAATTAAGCTATGGACAATATTTTTATCTTAGAGACTTAGAAAGAGATAGAAGATATTAATCGGCACAAGTAATATTTTTAGCTTGATCGCAAATGGCGATCGCTTTTGGAGAATTGACTACGCAGAAAAATTAGATGATTACATCTAGCCAAATCAAATGGCTGTGTTATGATTGTGCCAAATTAGGCGCACCCAACTAATGCTAGCTACTACTAATCCTAATCCACTACAAATTAGCCCCACTACCACCAATAATTTATTAGTAGTTTTTGCTGAATTTCTGGATATAGACGTGAGTGCGGGGGATGCCTCTACAGATACCCTCAAGACCTACACTCGGCAGCTACAGCAGTTTTTAAATTGGTGCGATCGCCGTCAGTTAAATCCAGTAACGGTAACAAAAGACGACATTAAAAAGTATCGTCACTGGATGATTAAGCAAAAAGAATATAAACCAGCCACTATTGCCTTAAAGCTTGCCGTAGTGCGTCGTTTTTATCAGGCTGCGGTAGAAAAAGGTTTAATTACGCTCAATCCTGCTACAGGAGTCAAACCACCACGAGAAAAACGCGATCCAGCGGAGAAAATTACTTATCTAGAGCAAACAGAAGTAGAAAGCCTTTTAGGTATTATCCCCAATGATGGCACTCTAAAATCTGCCAGGGATAAAGCCATGTTAGCAATTATGGCTCTAGAAGGACCTCGTACTGTTGAACTCCACCGTGCCAATATTGCCAGCTTGGTTAGACAGGGAAAAAACCTAGGTATTAGGGTAGAAGGTAAAAGAAGCATTCGGGTTGTTCCTCTTACCCCTGATATTGCCGATCTTTTGGTTGATTACCTGCACCAACGAGAAATAAGAGGAGAAGTCTTAAAACCTGCTAGACCATTATTTATTGCTACGGGTACTAATTCCATCGGTAATAGAATCTCCCGTCGCGGTATTAGATTGGTAGTTGATAAATATCTAGAGCAAGCTTGCCTTAAGCATACTCCTGGTAGAACGGTTTCTGCCCATAGCCTCAGACATACGGCTGGTACATTAGCACTGCGATCGGGAGCCGAATTGCGCCAAGTACAAGATTTATTAGGACATAGCGATCCTCGAACTACCTGTATTTACGCTCACGTAGCCGATCGCTGGGAAAATAATCCTGCCCTAAAATTAAAGATTGACATTCCTTCTATTTGAATTTTTGAATTTGTAAGATGAACTAAATTTTGCTGCGTTTAGACTGTTGAATAATAGTTCGTGGCGGAATTGAAATTGGTGTTTGTTTTTTTCGACCTATTATTGCTAGCTTTTCTAAAGGCGTTAAATCAGACTCAACCTGTTTGGGTATGCACTCGTATAAAATTTCAATCTTCTCATTATTAACAAAAATCTTAAAATAATTCAGTTGAAAAGAAGGATAGTAAACTGCTGGCAGAAAACGAAAAATAGAAGAAGTTCGCTTCAGTTTTTTGAGCCAGCTACCAGTATTGAGGACATAGCGATCGCCTGAATCAGAGCCTCTATCGTCTATCTTAGTTAACGAAGGTTGATGAGTATGTCCGTAAACAAAAGCAAAAACATCTCTGTCTCGTTCAAAAACCTGCTGTGCAGCTTGAAGATAGTAGTTTTGTTTGTGAATTTTCAGAGTTTTTTTACCTTTATAGCCATATCGACGCAAAGTTTTTTTAATATCTCTAAACACAAATGATAAAGGAATTAATACCAAAATTAAACTTCCTAGAAATAGCGTATCAATAAATAAAACTAAGTTTACTGTAAAATCTAAAGCTTTACCTGCAAAACCAAAATTATGTAAAAATTCTAGCCAGGGTTTGGAGAAAAAGCCACTGCTAACAATTCCTGCTCGTTCTAATATGGCACTAATTAATATAAAAGCACTGACGCTGAGCAATAGCAAAAAAGGTAACAAAATCCAGCGCAACCAAAGGCTCATCTCTTTGTAAAAATAGTTAGAAAAAAACCAGTAGGGAATTTGCTCATTGGGATAAACTGATTCGATATCTTTGAGCCAGCGATATTTGCCCAAACGCGACCTTTCTACTAACCCATCTACAATTTGGCTAACAATATAGTAACCAATAGGTGTGACATAAGGATTGCCAAAATCAGCAATTCGATTAAAGCTGTCGTGCTGATTGCCATGTTCGAGCCAGATGGTTTTTCCCTGTATTTGGCGAGTAATAGCTTCTTTGGCTTCTAAATTGATGTTATAAGCTTGAAGCGTATGTTTAAATTCGGCATGACAGGCGAGTTCGTAGTCATGATTTCCAGGGAGCAAGGTAATTTTGATGCTTTCACCTGTACGTTTAAACTGCTCGAACAATCTCGGATGTTGCTCAATAATAATTTCTAATTTTTCTGTGGGTGAAGTGCGTGTCATCTCCCAAAAGCTAAAGGCATCACCGACGATAATTAATTCAGTAGAATTGGTTTTGCTTTCTAAAAGCTGCAAAAAATCAATTAATTCGGTTTCAAAATCACAAACTGTTAAATTTCCCTCACCACCAATGTGAAGGTCACTGATAAAATAATATTCTGGACTAATCATTTAGATGATTACGACTGACTATACTTAACTTGTTGACATATTTCTTCCTCTTTAGTTATGTCATAAAAAGGCTATATATTCCATAGAACAATAATTAAGAAGGTAGACAACGCCAAAGCAAAAAGAAGTGCCTTTGCCGTTTGCTTACTGATCATGCCAATAATGATAATGACTGTAAAGGCAATCAAAACAACGCCAAAATCGATTAGATGTTCCGCCCCATAATCAATCATAGAATCTTGTGGCGATCGCTGAGGCTGTTGTACCTGAGCGATCGCCAATTGCGGTTGTAATTGAAAAAATATTATTTTAGTCAATTGATTGCACTTGGTTCATGAGTGGACTGTTGCTGAGGCAAAGGCTGAGTTGTCCGCCATACTGCTATCGAACCAGTAATTAGGGCGATCGCAGCAATTGTCCCGCCAATCCAAGCTGTAGCCCGCTTTGGCTGAAATTTTTTATGGGTTACAATTGGCTCTGGTGAATGGTGACGATGGAAGATTTCGTCGGCGAGCCAATTTGTAGTTGTTTTGAAGTTGTGTATAGGAGTGGGCAGCATTTCTAAATAAGTACCGTTGCGAATCAAATCTCCTGGCTTTCCTTTGACCTGCATTTTGTCGAATAGGTTGGCAACTCCGTTATCAAGTCCCAATTTCATCAGCGTTCCTCGCATAGTTGCCTTGACTGGATGGGGTTCTTCACCTTGAGATATAGCAATAATATTACGAGCAATTCCCTCGCCCTGTTGATAGGCAATTTGAGCTACGGGAGGAAACGGATGTTCTTTGACGATCGCACAGTCTCCTGCTGCAAATACTTCAGGAAAATCTGGTAATTGTAAAGTAGGAGTTACTAAAGGAGAACCGTGCTTATCTTTATTTTCGGCTTTGATCTGCGTTAGAGATTCAATCAGAGGATTATTCGCCGTGCCTGCCGTCCAAACTGTAGTTTTAGTTAGTAGTGTTTTTACTTCGTCGCCATCTTTTGCCTGATAATGTAAACCTGTCAAATTTACCGCAGTGACTTTTACTCCTAGCATTAATTTAACTGGTACAGTACGGCTTTTCAAAGCTTCGAGGGCGGTTTCTTGCAAATGAGCGTTGACATCACCTGATAAAATTTCTGTACCATGATTGATTATAACAATACGGATGTCCTGGATATTGCCCCCCAATTTAGCATACCAAATGGGCAACAAATCAGCTAAGGTTGCTGCCATTTCTACCCCTGAAGGACCTGCCCCTACTACGGCAAAGGTTAATAAGCTCCAACGCTCTTGAGGATCTTCGGTTTGGCAAGCTTGTTGTAAACACTCCCTTAAATGTCTCTTTAACTTGATTGCATCTTCCTGTGTCCGAAGGGGAAAAGCATTTTCTTTTGCTCCCTCAGTATCGAAATAACCTTGAGTACTGCCTATCCCTAATACGAGATAACGGTAGTCATAATGCAAACCCGAAGCTAATTTCACTCGACGCTGCTCTAAATCGATATTAGTAACCTTGTCTTGAATAAAAACAACTTTACTACCTTCTAATAATTCTTCGTAGCGAGGTAAGACTTGTCCGTCCTGCATCTCTCCCGTTAGATACTCATACAGCAAAGGTTTAAAAACAAAGCGTTCTTGAGAGTCGATAAGAACTATAGGCTCAGAGTAACGATGATGACTCAAATGTAAAGCCGTAAAAAGTCCGACGAATCCTCCGCCGACAATGACAGTAGGAGCGGTTGAGTTATTCATGATTTTTGAGGCAGATTAATAAGCCGATACTTAATTTTTAGTAAAAAACACTTTATTTTGCAAGGTGTAGCCAGGCAACTTGTAGAGCGAGAGTTTTTCTGACTTTTCAGACACCTTCTAAATTTCTGACATCAACGAATCGTACCTACTCAAATGCCGTAATTAAGTAATTAGTAATCATTCGGCAGTATACAAACAAGCCTGATTTCTTCCTTGCTCTTTTGCTTCATAAAGTGCTTTATCTGCTAGAGCAACTAGAAGGTCGGGTGCGGTGTCAAAGTCAGGTATGAGGCTATGTACACCCAGACTGATAGTTACATATTCGCTAACCAGAGAGTTTTGATGGGCAATATGCAGTTGGTTAACGCTAACGGCAATCTTTTGAGCTACTCTCAGGGCTTGTTGCTTATTAGCATTAGGCAAAATAATTCCAAATTCTTCCCCACCATAACGAGCCACTAAACCAGGAGTAGATTCGATTACACATTCAATCGCTAATGCTACCTGTTGCAAACAGTAATCACCAATGGGATGACCATAAGTATCATTGTAGTATTTGAAATAGTCTATATCGCACAAAATCAGTGCCAAAGGAGCTTGTTCTTGTTTGAGCTTCTGCCATTCAGTAATTAGATAATCATCGAACCGACGACGATTTGCCACCTGAGTCAAGCTATCGAGTACGCTTAGTTGTTCTAATTCTCTATTTGCCAAACTCAAGGCAGCTTGTGCTTTCTGGCGATCGCAAATTTCATTATGTAGCTGTGCCTCTACCAAGTCTGCGTGTTCGGTAGTTGTTTCCAACATGATTTCTAGATCCGCCTTTTCTAACTTAGCTTCCTCCAACTCTTGACGTAGATATTCAATTTGAAATAATAATTGCTCTCTAGCTATTTGTTCGTCTAAAAGCGAATCATAATTTTCTATCTCTGTTAGCTCTTGACTAGTAATTTCAGCGGCAATGATACCTTCCAAAATACTTTTATTTAAGGGTTTAGATAAATAAAATCCTTGACCATACTCACATTTTAAAGCTTTTAATTGTGCTAACTGATTAACTGTCTCAATACCTTCGGCTATAGTATCCATGCCCAAATTACGAGCCAAGGTGACAATTGCGCGCACAATGCCTGATTTCTCTACATTATCACCAATAGTATTTATAAAAGAACGGTCAATTTTTAAAGTATCGAAGGGAAACTGATGCAGGTAACTTAAAGAAGAATAACCAGTGCCAAAATCATCCAGGGAAAATTCAATGCCAATAGCCTTCAACTCTCTAAGGATGGCAATGGTATGCTGGGTATCTTCTACTAAAGAGCTTTCGGTAATTTCTAACTTGAGGTTATGAGGATTTAACTTAGTTGCTTGTAAAACCTGCTTAACCTGGGCGACAAAATTGGGTAAAGCTAGCTGTTTGCTGGATATATTAACGCTAACTTTCCAATCAGCTAAACCACCAAACTTGACTTGCCAATCATACATTTGTCTGCAAGCTTCTTCTAATACCCAAAAGCCCAAGGGAATAATCAATCCCGTCTCTTCTGCTAGAGGAATAAACTTGCTAGGGGAAATCAATCCTTTTTCTGGATGTCGCCAACGCACCAATACTTCAAAACCCTTTATCTTGTTGCTGCCCAAAGATATTATGGGCTGATAGTGCAGAATAAATTCTTGGCGTTTAATTGCTCTTCTTAAATCATGTTCAAGCTGTAGCAAAGTCAACGCTTTACCGCGCATTGACTGATTAAATATTTGATAATGAGATTTACTATGCCTTTTGGCATCAGACACAGCTAATTCAGCATCTCTTAATAAATATTCGGGTTTAGTATAATCTTTATTTCCTGGGGCAATACCAATACTAGCTTCAATAAAAACTTCATAGCCACCAAGATTAAAAGGTACACCTAACTCTCGCTGGATTCTTTCTGCTACATTAGTAGCATAGTTCAAATGTTCAACATTACTCAGTAAAATAGCAAATTCGTCATTCCCCATGCGGGCAATAAAATCGTGGGAACGTAAACAAGTCTGTAGTCTTTCAGAAATAGCAATTAACAAGCGATCGCCTAATATTCTCCCCAAGCTGCTATTAATTACTTTGAAACGATTAACATCAACAAATAAAACTACAAACTCGTACCCCAGCTTTTCTTGAGCAAAACAGATTTCTTGTTCAATATTTTCTAATAATAAATTATAGCTAGGCAAGCCCGTCAAGCGATCGTAACTGACACCTTTTGTGACGGTCAAGTCGATAATATCTTCCATGGGCGCATACTCAGGCTTCACCTTTGGTTCTCGAATAGCTAAGGATTTTTGTTGGTTTAACTCTTGCAAAAGCTCCTCTGACACCTCTAGCTTACTTAAGCTCACCTCTAATGCATCAAACTGATTATCATCTTCAAGGGCATTAATTTTCAATGGCAATTCTTCTATTCTAAAAGTCACAGCTTGCTGTACAATATCCTTAGTTTTAGAGCGAATCCAGTCTCCTATGAGAGAAATATCAGCGCGATCGCCTAATACTTGTTCAGCAGCAGGATTTAAGAAGATACAGTTACGACTATCATCAAAAATAATAGCTGCATCATATATTTTTTCTAATAAGAGTCTAGAGCTAGAGTCACAATTATTTTCAGTTAGCTGAACTATTTTCCCTGGCTTAAATTGCATTTCATAGAACATTTTATAATTACCAATCAATATGCAGTTGGTTTGACAATTTATTAAATAGGGCGATTTTATTAAGCTGAATAAATTCCAGTTGATGGAATTTCTCCAACTGCTCAAATAATTAATACCGTATTTATAAATTAAAAGCAGATTGATCAAAAAGCTGTGATTTAGATCTAAAATGATTTGTATGCTTGATGTTGATTAACATACTTCAGATTCTGCCTGAGCTTTAATGGCATATTCTCTAAATCGCTCTAAATCTGCCATCACGGTAGACTCGACAATGTTACCGATTAAGCTATCCATTAATTTGCCAAGAATGCCAGGTACAGCGTAAGCAAAGGTCATTTTGACAATGCTAGTATTATCTTTGCGAGCATAAAAACGAATAGCTCCTTTGTTTGGTAGACCATCAACAGATTGCCATTCTATAATCTGTTCTGGGACAACCTGAACAATACGAGATAGCCAGGTAAAATGAAAATTTCCACTAGCTAATTTCCAGCGAGATAGCTCAGGATTATCTTCTAAAATCTTGACTGACTCAATCCACTTCATCCAAATAGTCATCTGTTCAAGATCTGACCAGAGACTCCATACAAGTTCTATGGGTACGGGAACTTCTATTTGTACAGTATGTTCTAGCCAGTCTGCCATTGTTTTGAAGGTTAAGTGTTTTTAACAGATTAAACAACTATACCATTACTGATTTTAGCTGTTCTGCATTAGCTAAAATTGCTTTAGCTGCTTGCTTTCCTGATAGAGTCGCTCCTTCCATACTGTCTATATAATCCTGTTGGGTATAGCTACCAGCAAGAAAGAAATTAGCTACAGGAGTTTGCTGAGGTGGACGGTAAGGATCCATTCCTGGTGCTTCACGATAGAGAGATTCAGCTAGCTTAACTACGCTATACCAGGTCATATTTAACTCTCTAGCAGAAGGAAAAAGCTGACATACCTGTTCTAAAATATGCTGGGCAATATCTTCATTTTTTTCTTTAATGAAGGGATCTCCTGGAGTTAAAACTAATTGCAGTAAAGAACCTTCTCCTGGTTTGTAGTAATCTCCTGGACTTGTTAAAGCCAGATCTGCAAAACAAGAAAAGTCAGCATCAGGAGTATAGAGCAAATTATCAATGCCCATAGCTTGCTCTAGCTGCCGGCGATTAGCTGCATCGTTAAGCTCTGTAACCCAGCCATCAAAACGTAGCTGTACTGTGGCTACAGGAACGGCATCAAGCTTATAAATATTGTCAAACTCAGACCATTTACGCCACTGCGGGGGAATTACTTTCTTAATTCCTGGAACATCACAGGCGCAAACATAAGCATCGGCTCTAATAGTTTCTTCTATTTCTCCATTAGCCACCACAATTCCTGTAACTTGCGTAGTGTCTTGGGAATCTGCAAATAAAATCTCTCTCACCCGACGACGAGTGTGAATCTTAGCACCTCTTGCTTCTAAATAATCAACAATCGGCTTGTGTAAATATTCACTAGGAGAACCTTCTAACATTCGTAAAACAGAGGCTTCGGTTTTAGTAGCGAAAAACTGAAAAATAGTCAGCATACAGCGCGCTGAAATGTTTTCTGTATCAATGAAACCTAAAGCGTAGGCAATAGGATCCCACATCTTTCTCAAGCTGCCGTTGTTTCCTCCATGACTACGAAACCAATCAGCAAAGCTAATCGAGTCCAGACCGCGAATAGTATTCATTGCGCCTTCCGAGTCAATCAATGCTCGGACAATTGGACTTGTACCTAAAGCCAGAGAGTTTGCTATCTTGTCTGCTGCGGTCAACTGAGAAGTAGTAAAGAAAGCTTTTAGACCATTGAAAGGTGCGCCTGTAAGGAAGCGAAAATCTAGCTCGCCTACTCTACCACCTTTATTAATAAACATATGAGTATGTTGTTTAAGCCGAAGATTAGCGATCGCACCTACTTTTTCCATTAAGCCAAATAGGTTATAGTAGCAGCCAAAAAAAACGTGTAAACCCATTTCTAGGTGATTTCCATCTTTGTCTATCCAACTGCCAACTTTTCCACCGACAAAAGGACGAGATTCAAAGATTTCTACCTCAGCACCCGCATCAACTAAATCTATAGCTGTTGCCATGCCTGCTAACCCTGCACCAACGATTGCTACGCGCATTAAATTTATATTCCCGAAAAGCAGATTTACCTTTACATATTGTAATATAAATTACTGCCCTTCTAACTTTTCTTCGCCAAATGTTTTGAGCTTATTAAAAAAGGAAGACATATCTGGCAAAGGAATAAACTGGTGAATCATTCTATTGCCGATAGTAAATTCAGACCAATCAGATTTGCAATATTCCCCTAAAGTTGAAATCAAGGGAATGCTGCTTGAGGGAGTATCTGAGCTATTAGAATTTCCCCAAGCTTTGGCTAGATTTAAAGTATCGTTGGTGGAAGTAGCGTTTTCTGGTTGGCTAATTTCTGCTTGAGTCGGCTTAACCTTAGTCAAAGATGTTGTAATTTGTTTGTGATTTAATTCCTTAGCGTCACAGACAAGCTTATCGTTAGATAAAAAAGCGACTTCTGTTTGTGAGTTGCCAGTCGTCTTGGTTTCATCATCGGTTAGATCTGAAAAATTAGTTAAATGCTTTGGTAGTTTACGGCAAATTAGCCTTTCAAATTCAAAGGTGAAGTGAGTATTCGGATTACCAATACGCAGCCAAACGTTTAAAATATGTTCGACAGAAATTGCTTTATAGCGTCCCAGATATAAAGCTTCAATAGTTGCTAATCTGATCCAGCTTGCATGATATATATCTAACCAATACCCTAGCAGTTGTTCAGCATCATCACCTCCCAAGTCAAAAGCATAGCTATCGATCAAAGAGTGTGCTTGGGCTAAAGATAAATCTTGAGTTAGTTCAGTCATCGACCTCAATTGTTTATAGTTATGTTTTAAGTATGTATGTATTACTTTTTTGTCAAAATATGGGCTACTATATTCTAACGGCTAAATTTAGATGAATCCACCTTTTTGTCATGACAGTAAAACTATCATGCAGTCTTGAAAATCGATTGCAATCTTATTCTGCCCAAAACTTTAAATAAAATTGGTGTATTTAATTTTTTTACGCAAAAAAATATTTTATATTCATATATTTTTCTAATTTTTACCAAACATAAGTTACAAATCAATAGCAAAACTAGCTCGATTATGAAAATCTGCTTTAGAAGCTAAATGATTTAACGCCCAATAACTAAGCTGAGCGTCCTGATTTTCAATTACGGCAGTAATACCAACCTCTAAATCTTGTTTAGGGTCAATGATTTGATTAAGATTGACCTCTAGATCTAACTTTAATGTGTTTATCTGTTGTAAGTTAAAAGGTAATGAATTAAAAACCGTTTCTTCAGCTATATTGTGGCGGTACTTTAAAAAACGAAATACGTTCCAATCTCCTGAAGGGGAGAGATTAAATTCCCAATACTTGTCAGTATCTTTTAGTCCTAAAAAAAACTCAAAGCAAGTATGTTCCCAAAGATCGTATTGCCGAGTAGGATTCGCTTTCGAGATCGGAATTACAATTGCTGCTGAATTGCTTACAAGATATTCAAAATTTAATTGATTATGATGCCGTGAGATATTGCCAGTAATGTTAATATTCGGTGCAGTGTTTGCCGAAAATGGGATCAAAGCAAAATTAGACCTTTTCATCGCAAATACTTAATTATGTTCTGTATTGCGGTTGCTTGTGCTTCTATACTCTCAGTAAGCTTGAACTGAACCAAAGCTCTAGCTAAATTGTGTTCTGCGTGTCTAACATTAAAATAAACATTGCCTTCTAAGTAATCTGTAAAAAATCTCAACCCCAATTCAAAAGCCAGTAAACGAATTGAATCGTAAACATATTCATAATCATGGGCGGTAAGAAAATTTGCCATCTTTAGATAGCCTCTTAAAATAGCCTCTGCCAAATCTGGTTCAAATAATACCTTTTCCCAGCTATCGGTTTCTTCTCCTAATCGATTGCAGCCTGAGCGCAAACAATCTCCGATATCATAATGAATTAAACCAGGTTTTACCGTATCTAAATCGATCATGGCTACTGCTTGTTTGGTAGAACAATCAATCATAATGTTATTAATTTTAGGATCGCCATGAATTATTCTTAGCCTAAGTTTGCCTGCTGCTTTAGCTTGTTCGAGAATATGAGGCAGAGCAGGGCGATCGCGAATAAATTTTAAGCAATAATTAATCTCAGCGGACTGTTTGACTTTAGCGGTAGCCAGCACAGAATTGTAATGCTGGAGATATCCAGGGGTAATGTGAAATCCTTCTAAGGTATCGGCTAATTGTGCAACTGACAAATTACTAACCATACGGTGAAACATACCCAACCCATAACCAATTTCTTGTCCGTGTTGGGGATCTTGAATGGTGTCAAAAGACTGGGAATTATCAATAAAGCTCATGGCGCGCCAAAAAGAACCATCTGCTGCTTTCCAATGATTTTTTTGCTCTCTTGTTAATAAGACTTGAGGAAATAACCAACGGCGATTTTGAGGAAGATTACAAGGTATTAATCTTGGGCGAACATAGTCAGACAAAATACAAATATTGTCCATGACTAATTCTGGCTGAGTGAATACCGTAGTGTTTAACCTTTGGAGAATAAATAGTTTTTGGTTATCAAAGGTAACTAAAAAGGTGCTGTTGATATTGCCACTACCATACTGCTGAATGTCTTTAATTGTACCTTTGGGCTTAAATTGATTGGCGGCAACCGTAATCAGATTATCTGTCATATCCTCCCCAGCCTTAATGAACAACCTTTGCTATGAGTCTCTTCCACAATTAGAACATCTTAGTGCCTGGAATGAACTTAATACACTGTGAACTATAAAAAATTAAATCTACTTGTAGCTATATGTAATCATAGAGATAAATCAGTATTTACATCTAGATAAAGACTAATCAAAAAACTAACTAGATTGGCTCTATGATGAAAAATTAAGTGTAAACACTGATTTGGTCTGCCAAGAAAATTGTGTAAGCGTTAAGGAGTTAGATTTTATGGGTGTATCTACCAGGGTCAATGGAGTGCTAAGTCCTGGTGCTTGTTTAGCAAACGGGGAATATAGAATCAACAAACCTTTGGGACAAGGAGGCTTTGGCATTACCTACCAAGGTCTCGACACCAGATTAAACCGTGGAGTGGCGGTCAAAGAGTTTTTTCCAGAAGGCTGCTGGCGAGAGGGTTCGACCGTAGTATCCGCAGGCAAATGGAATTATGATACCTACAGTAATGCTAAACAAAAATTTCTCCTGGAAGGTCAAACTTTAGGACAGTTTAATCATGCGGGAATTGTTCAGGTTTTTTATTATTTTGAGGAAAATAACACCGCCTATATGGTGATGGAATATCTTCAGGGAAAAACTATGGCTCAACTGCTTAAGCAACGCCAGGGTAAACTGTCTCAAGCAAATGCTTTAAAATATATCGCCAAAATTGGCGCAGCCTTAGAAGTTTTACATCAGGCTCAATATTTACATCGAGATATCAAGCCTGATAATATTATGCTGGCAAATGATGGCAGAGTCGTCTTAATTGATTTTGGCGCAGCTAGGGACTTTACCGCCAGTGGCACCGATAAATACTCGACGATGTTGACTCCTGGTTATGCACCTTTAGAACAGTATGGACGTAAGCTCAAGTATGGGGCATTTACAGATATGTATGCCTTGGGTTCAACTTTATATCATCTATTAACTGGAAAAGCCCCTGTTTCCGCCATTGAAAGAGCAGCAGGAGTTGAACTAAAAACCGTTAAAGAGATTGCCCCCCAGGTTAATTCTCATGTAAGTGAAGCGATCGCCCAAGCTATGATTATGGATGTAAACAAAAGATTGCAGTCGGTGGGCGAATTTTTAGATCTATTGCGTTTAGACTCTAGTAAACTACCTGCCAAAATTAACTCCAACAATTTCTATCGTGCAGTAAAAGATCCCTGGAACGCTTTTAGTCAAACAGAGGTTGTTTCTTCTGGGACAGCTTATGCCAAAACCAGTAAGTGGTTTTAGAGAATATGAAACTCGAAAATATCAAGATTGCAATGTTAGGCACTACTGGCGCGGGAAAAACTAGCTATTTGCTGGGAATGTATGCGGTAATGCAAACGGGAATTCAAGGATTTACTCTTGCAGCCAAAGACATGGACTTGGATTTAGAATTAACCCAAAGATGGGAAAAATTAATTTCTCTTGAGGGCGAAGACCGTTGGCCAACCCCTAACGCAGCGACCATGGAATACTATAAGTTTGACTTTAGCTATGGCTATCGTCCTTTAATGGGATTTGAATGGTTAGATTATCGGGGTTTAGCATTAAGCGATCGCTCTACGGAGCAAGATGTATCAGACTTGGCTCAGTATATAACTGAATCCGAGTGTTTATTTCTGTGCATCTCAGGGGAACATCTAGTCACTGAAATTACTCCTAGCACAGTGCGGGAGCTAAAAAGCGATCGCCTGAATCAGTTTATTCAGCAATATGTGAGCGTTAATAAAAATCCTAGCCTCCAAAAACCTTTTCCGATAGCGATCATCATCACTAAATACGATCTTTGCCATCATCGAGAAAGAGATGACATTATTACCGACGTTAAAAAGCTGTTCCAAGCACTGTTTACTCCCAACTCAGGCTGGCTAGTTATGATTTGCCCTGTAAGTTTGGGACGGGAATTGTGTGACGATCCCCATGGGGGAAAAATTATTCCTGTCAATGCTCATCTGCCAATTGTCTTTGCTATTTATGCCCAGCTAAGAGCCTATAATTTAAAGTTAAAAGCACAGCGAGAGCATCAAACTGTAGCTGTTAATGCCCTTAAGCAGACAAATCCGATCGTCCAGCTATTAAAAGCTTCAGAATTAAAAGAACAGACTAGCCAACTGCAAACCTCCGAAACCGAAATTATTGCTATTGAAGAGAATATGAAGCTTTTGTCTCAAGAATTACAGCAGGCTTCTTTATACTTTAACGGCAGCGAGGTAACAGCCGATGTCTAGACAAGATTGGGCAGCAATTGTTTATGGACGTAGTTTTCATCTAGATTTTCGCTATATTACTGTTCCCCATGATTTTACTGCCAAAGACATCACCTGGGCATCAGCCTATATTTTAGCCACAACTTATCAGGCTCGTAACCTTGATGATCATCCTCGTTGGTCATTGTTCAAAAATAATTCTTACTGCATAGTTGGCGTTACCTGCATGGTAAGAGATTTGATGGAATTTAGACAAGATTCAGTCGAAACAATGGCAAAAGATGACCAGGGTAGACCTCTGTATATATTTGTTGGTTATGTTACTCAGTTGAGTAAGGGAAAAAATAGCCTCAATTTTCCTGCTTACACAGAAAAACACCTGGAGGGTTTTAAACCTCTTTATCAACAAATGGAAAAGGTCTGGTTGGTTAAAGATTATGACCAAAAAAGTAGACAGCCTCTGCTGAGTCAATATCAATCATTGAACTCTTCTGTAGAATTGATTCAGCCAGACAATAAAATTGATTCTATTCCCGAAATAAATAATCTTCTAAAACAGCCTGACAAAATATATTCTTGGTGCAACTCAAACCAGCAAAATAATCAGCTATGGATGGCTGCTGCTAAATGTTCAGTCGAAACTTCTCTATGTTTAAACATCAAAGCAAAAGTTATTTCTAATAGTCCTTTTTTGAATCAGACTATCACTCAACTAGATGGTTTTACCATCAGCGATCGCATTTCCAGCCAAAAACTCCGTTTAGCTTCGGCGCAACCGAATCATCAAAAGCAGACATTAAAGCCTAAACATCCTCAGACTTATCAATCATTGCCTCAGATAATTTCAACCAGGGCAAAAGAAGATTTTGACCTAACTTTAAAACAGGCTGCTAAAGTAACAACTGCCAGCCAAGAATTAATCAATAACTTTACCAATCAATTTGACCAACCTTCAGAAATGACTCCGAAAATGGATAAATCTAGTGATATAGAGAATTTTGGCTTTAAAACAAAAATACATTCACCCACTACAGTCAAGAAAGATTGGTTTTGATACTTAAATTTATGGTAAAAAAATATTGACAAAAAAGCGATCGCTACTTTTGCAACAGACCTAATTAACAAGGAGTATCCAAATGTTTAATTTTTTAAAGCGGGGATGGTTAATAGCTGTTATTTCTGGAATAGCAGCACTCTTAGTCCATCTATTTTTGATAATTCCCGCATTTTCTACTGCACCATCTCCACCCCAACTAACTAAGATCGAGGTGAATGGCAAAACAGAGAATATTCTCTTCATTACTCGTTCTGAAGATACTGTTTTAGTTAGATGTTATCCAGGCTTTGCACCAAATTTAACAGTTGGAAAAAAACAGCCCAATGTCTCAACTACTGGCTATCTTAAATGTCAACAGGAGAATTGATCGATTGATGTGAGCGATCGCTTTACTTCTAGAATGAAAAAACAAAAGACTTCTCAAAGCTGATAGCTATCTTCACCTAAATATATTCTTAAACCGAACTAGCGTTAATTAGAGCATGATTTGGTTTCCTAATCAGGTAAAATGCTTCATGGCGGTTGTATTAAGTCTTGTATAGACTCAATTAACCACTAGCCTTAGAAGTAACATTCTTCTAGGTATAAATCATTGTTTTAAGCTAATTAATAACATTCGGAGGATTTCATGAACTTATCTCTTATCCCAGCACAGCCTGAACCTGGCGTGATTAACGTTTTAATCGAAATTGCTGGCGGTAGCAAAAACAAATACGAATTTGATAAAGACATGAACGCCTTTGCCTTGGATCGCGTTCTTTTCGCCTCGGTAAAATATCCTTATGACTATGGTTTTGTGCCTAATACCCTAGCTGATGATGGCGATCCTTTAGACGGAATGGTAATTATGGATGAGCCTACTTTCCCTGGCTGTGTCATTGCAGCCAGACCCATTGGTATGCTAGAAATGATTGATGGTGGCGATCGCGATGAAAAAATTCTCTGTGTACCAGCCGAAGATCCTCGTTATAAAGAGGTCAAGTCTCTTAAAGATATTGCTCCTCACCGTTTAGAAGAGATTGCCGAGTTTTTTAGAACTTACAAAAATCTAGAAAAAAAAGTTACTGAAATCCAGGGCTGGAAAGATGTAGATGCAGTTAAACCTTTAGTAGAAGAGTGCATTAAAGCTTATAAGTAATTAGCATAGTTATGTTTGGTAGGTTCTAACATTTTGCTTGCCTACCAGATACCCGATCAAATAATCTCTAAAAAAGTATTAATATGCTTGTCAAATCAACCACCCGCCACGTTCGTATTTACAGTGCAGAAGTCCAAAATAATGAATTAATTCCTAGCGACAATGTGCTTACTTTGGATATCGATCCAGATAATGAATTTAACTGGAGCGAAGATACTTTGCAAAAAGTCTATCGCCAATTTGATGATCTGGTAGAACAAAGTAATGGCGCAGATTTGAGTGAATATAATCTTCGTCGTATTGGTTCAGATCTAGAACACTTTATTCGTTCTTTGCTCCAGAAGGGAGAAATTAACTATAACTTGGGTGCGAGAGTACGCAACTATAGTATGGGCTTACCCCGTATGGATAGTCCTGATACGGTCGAAAAATATTGTTAGATTAATAGCCTTACTCCAAATTGTCTGTTTTTGGGTTTTAGTTTGGGATAGAATTTTAGCAATAAAAACATGAATCTATCCCACTAATAACATTTGCTTTGTCTGGATTATAAACAATGATTTCGGTTATTTATTCCCCAGAATTTTTGTCACACGATACGGGCTACGGACACCCTGAGAAAGCTAAACGGCTTACAGCGATCGCCCAAGCTTTACAAAAAGTTGCCTGGCAAGATCAAATAGACTGGCAGTTACCTACTCCTCCAGAACAAAAAAAGGTACTGTCATACATTCAAAAAATTCATACCCCAGAACATATTAATCGTATTCAGACCGTAGCAGCAGCAGGGGGCGGTTATTTAGACGGAGATACACCCATTTCTGCCCGTAGCTACGATGTTGCTTTGCTGGCAGTTAGTGCTTGGCTAGATGGGGTAGACAAAGTATTGGATCGGCAGCAAACTACTTTTGTCTTATCTCGTCCCCCAGGACATCATGCCACCAGGGATAGGGCAATGGGGTTTTGCTTGTTTTCCAATGCAGCGATCGCAGCACAATATGCCTTGACTAAACCAGGAGTCGAGCGTGTAGGCATTCTCGACTGGGATGTGCATCATGGTAATGGCACAGAAGCGATCGTCCGCGATAATCCTCATCTGGCATATTGTTCTCTTCATCAGCACCCTTGTTACCCAGGTACAGGCGGCAATCAAGGCGATCGCGGTCAACATTTAAATATTCTTAATTTGCCCATGATGGCGGGCAGCAAAATTACGGATTATCAACTAGCTTTTGAAACTAAAATAGTTCCTTTTTGGCAAAATTGGCAGCCCGATATTTTAATAGTTAGTGCGGGCTATGATGCTAATCATCAAGATCCCTTAGCAGGAATTTCTTTAGAACCTGCTGATTACAATTTGTTAACCAAATATGTTCTAAAGATTACAAAAACCCCTTTATTTGGTTTAGAAGGAGGTTATCATTTAGATGCTTTAGCTAAATCTGTAGTTGCCACTTTAAGTAGTTGTCTGTAATAGTTGTTAATTATTTCTCATTAATCTTACTGAAAATTATTTCTTATTTAGAAACGTAAATCTATATCGTCTTCTTCATCCGTATTTTTACCAACGGTCGCAGATTATTCCCTTCGTTTAGGACGAAATAATCTCTGACTAGATACAATATAGCGACTATTATAAATATGAATATTGCTACTTCAAAATCATCTTTGTATCAGTTGACTCAGGACTTAGGTGAGCCTCTGGTTAACATTTCTACTGGTGCAGAAACGCTCAAATCCTATGTTAGCTCTATTATCGATTTAGTAATTGAAAAGCAAATTTCAGCAACAGTTTGGGTAAAACTACCCCAGACCAAAAGCTGGCTCAAGCAAGTGCAAAAATTACAGAAAGAGGGGAATGTTAAGCAAATTTATTTATGCAGTAATCAACAAAACAATCCTGTTCTGACTCTATTAGAACAAAATTCAGGGCTAACTCCAGTTATCCCCGTTAATCTAAATAAAAATCCTATTCTACAAAGGGAATCTTTTCTAATTATTGTATCGACTGATTTTTGTAGTTTAGTATTAGCTCAGTGGCAGAAAAGCCAAATCAAAATTGAGTCTTCAGGAAAAAGATTACAGCAACCATATCTAGAGATGGTTTCCAGTTTCGATCTTCAAATAATTGCTCCTATATTGACAGGTATTAGACAAAATATATCCTCTGAAGATAGTTCTTTGACAGAAGAAGATTTTAAAGTTGAGTTTAATTCAAATCCTCACCATGAGTTATTAAATAATCTCATGCTCAAACAGATTAGCTATAGTGAATCTATCCAAAACAAGCTAGATTCTTTAGCTAAAATCAGTCATATTCCCGAAAAAAGCTCAACTGTACTGGGGTTACAAGAAGATTTTCTCAATAATTTAGTTCAAGAATTGCGATCGCCTATTACCCACATGAAAACTGCTCTCAGTTTATTAGAATCAAAACAAATAAAAGGAGAACAGCGTCAACGTTATTTAAGGGTAGTCAGCGACGAATGCGATCGCCAAAATTCTTTGGTAGGTGGCTTACTGGAATTATTGCAGCTTGATACCCCTGCCGAAGCCGAATACCTATACTTAGATGATATCGTCCCAGGAATCGTCAGCACCTATCAGCCTTTAGCCGAAGAAAAAGAAATCCTCTTGGGATATACTATTCCTGCCGATCTTCCGCCTATTTCTTGTCCTAATGCTTGGTTTAGACAGGTCATTATTAATTTACTTAATAACAGTCTGCAATTTACTCCTCCTAAAGGGAGGGTATTTGTCCAGGCATCTCTAAAAAACGACGATGAAGATATAGAAATTTTAGTCATTGATACAGGAGTAGGTATTGCCACCCAAGAAATTAGTAAAATTTTTGATGGTTTTTATCGTACTAAACCAACTACCAACGAAAAGGTAACAGGTGCAGGTTTAGGCTTAACTTTGGTACAACAGCTAATTCAACGCTGCGGAGGTTCTATTTCTGTTACCAGTAAAGTTGGCAAAGGCACAACCTTTAAAATATTAATGCCAGCCGTCCCAGTGGAGCTTATTTAATAACCTGTCAGGTATTTAATTTGACGAGTGACCCCGCGTCGCCGTCAGGCGCAAGGGAATGCGCGAGTTGTTTATTAGGTTTGACGGGGGGACTAGGAGACTAGGAGAGGGGTTGATGGTTTATTATCCAATTTAAAAATACACAGTTTAAATTCACATCAGCTTATATCAGTTCGGTTCAAGCCAATTAAGGGGTTGAGGTGGCTATAAGCTCCAAGCCTTTGAACTAACTACACCAATTAGGATCGGGGAAAATATCGAGATAAAACACATTTGTATAATTACCTTATAGTAAGGGTTGTAGCTTTAATACAAATTCACGCTATCATAACCTGGCAGCTTGTTGAGCTTATATTCATCATCAATGATTTTTTAGAAATATTTTACGTAATATGGGTTTAAAAGAATTTGGCTATCTTTTTTTGTCGATTTTATTTAGCGTTGCCGGACAAATATTCTTAAAATTGGGTGCAGTTAAATTAGCCAAAATATCCGCTTCAAGTATTATTGGTAGGATCATAGAAATATTCTTGACTCCAGAACTTATTATCGGTTTAGGTTGCTATGGATTAGGGGCGATCGCCTATATTTTACTATTAACCAAAGTAGACTTGAGTATGGCTGCTCCTGCGGTTTCTTTAGTGTATGTGTTTTCAGTTTTATTAGGTTATTTTTTGTTTAAAGAAGCTATTCCTATATCTAGAGGTTTGGGTTTAGGATTTATTATTTTTGGTGTAATTTTAGTAACCTGGAGATGATAGCTATAAGCAAATCAAAAGAGATTTTAATCTCAGTTGTAAAGTTTGGATAGGTTTTGCTCAAATGTCTCAACGACCCATATATCTTGATGCCCAGGCAACTACACCCATGGATGAAAGAGTGTTAACAGCGATGTTGCCCTACTTTACCGAGCATTTTGGCAACCCTTCGACGAACACTCACGTTTATGGCTGGGAGGCTAGCGCAGCAGTAAAAAGTGCCAGAGAAGCGATCTCTGCTATAATTAACGCTACTCCCGAAGAAATTGTCTTTACCAGTGGCGCAACCGAAGCCAACAACCTGGCAATAAAAGGGGTCGCCGAAGCCTATTTTAATCAGGGTAAGCATATTATTACTGTTGCCACAGAACACCGTGCCGTACTAGATCCCTGCGCTTATCTAGAAACTTTGGGCTTTGAAGTTACTTACCTTCCTGTGCAGCCTGATGGTTTGTTAGATCTAAAACAGCTAGAAGCAGCAATTCGCGAGGATACTATTTTGGTATCGGTAATGGCAGCCAACAACGAAATTGGTGTATTGCAACCATTAGCAAAAATTGGCGAGATATGTCATAGTCACGGGGTATTATTTCATACTGATGCAGCACAAGCGATCGCCAAAATACCTTTAGATGTGGCAGCAATGAATATTGATTTGATGTCTTTGACTGCTCATAAAGTATATGGACCAAAAGGAATTGGTGCTTTGTATGTGCGTCGCCGTGACCCTAGAGTCAAGCTAGCCTCCCAAATCCAAGGTGGAGGACAAGAAAGAGGTAGGCGTTCAGGCACACTGTATACACCGCAGATAGTTGGCTTTGCTCAAGCCTTAGAAATTGCTATGGAGTCTAGGGAATCGGAGTCAGCCCGTTTGCTAAAGTTAAAAAAGCAACTATGGTCGATGTTTGAAACTGTTGAGGGCATTCATCTGAACGGCAGCTTTACCCATAGCCTGACTGGTAATCTGAATCTGAGTATTGAGCGAGTTGATGGTTCAGCTTTATTATTGGGAATACAATCAGCGATCGCTGTATCCTCTGGTTCAGCTTGTTCTTCTACTTCTACTGCCCCTTCCCATGTTTTAACTGCTTTGGGACGGGACGAAAAACTTGCCCATGCCTCCTTGCGCTTTGGTATTGGTAGGTTTAATACGACCGAGGAAATTAAGACCGCGGGCGAAATTGCGATCGCTACAATTAAATCTCTGCGTCAAGCTAATAAAACTTAAGGCATTTTGTAGCTATAAGCTATAAGCTTGTCAAAAGTGGACAAAAAAGATAATGAATTAAACTTCATGCCTAAATTCAGCGACGCTATAGGATTAATATTGTTTATATTTTTGTCTTTTGGTTGCGATCACGCTAATTCTCTAAATAACCTAGCAGAAAATGTTGATTCTCATCTGTCACCAATTGTTAGAGGTAATTTGTACAAGCCTCCTGTTTTTGCTTCCTGGCAATGGCAATTGCAGGGAGAAGTTAATACAGCTTATGATGTTGATCTATACGATCTAGATCTTTTTGATTCATCAACAACTTTAATTAAACAGCTTCAAGAAAAAGATAAAAAGGTTATTTGTTATTTTTCGGCTGGTTCTTATGAGCAATGGCGACCTGATGCTGCTCAATTTACTGCTAGGGATCTAGGTAATTCTCTTGATGGCTGGGCTGAAGAACAGTGGCTTGATATTCGCTCAGACAGCGTTCGTTTAATTATCAAAAGTCGCCTCAATCTTGCTGTGGAAAAGGGATGCGATGGAGTAGAGCCAGATAATATGGACGGCTATCTAAATAATTCTGGTTTTGATTTAAGCTTTAAAGATCAGCTTGCATTTAATCGTTGGGTTGCCAATCAAGCACATTTGAGAAATTTGGCAGTTGGTTTAAAAAATGATCTTGAGCAAATTAATGATTTAGTAGCGTACTATGATTTTGCCGTTAATGAACAATGTTTTAAATATTCTGAATGCAATTTTTTAACCCCTTTCATTAATAATAGCAAGCCAGTTTTAAATACTGAATATGAGCAAAAATACATTAATAATTCCCTGGCTAGAAATAATTTATGTGTTCAATCTCTTAATCGGAACTTTAGTACATTAATTTTGCCTTTAGATTTAGATGATGAATTTCGCTATAGCTGTTTAAAGAATGGAGTTCGCCAAACAAAATAAAAGAAGAGTTCTATTGACATATAGAGCGATCGCTAATATTGAAACAACGCCAGCTTTTTTTTGATTAACATACAATATTTTTTCTTTGTTGAAATAAATTTATGATTTCTTGAGAAATATTAGAAGGCATTTTTTTTATTTTAGAGTCAACATTAATTATGTAATGGGGAGGCTTTTCTATTTCTAGAAATTCTAGAACCTGACCTATTTGTGATTCTGTATCTTCGACAATATTTTCGTATACCAATATTAAAGGCTCTACTTTGTTATCTGCTAATATCTTTTTCAACCGAGCTTCTTGATGATTAATAAAATTGAGTTTTTGTTCAACGTTTTTGAGTAAGGCATCATTAATATCAATATCTTTTAATTTTGCCTGATAGTTAATATTATTAGCGACATCGCGAATATGCCAGATCTCGGTTTGCTGAGCTAAAACCAATGATACTGCTTGTGCTAGCTTATCTCTTCTAGTCAGAAAAATAAATTTATCTAAAGAACTAAATATCTGCTCAAAATCAAACCTAGTTTGTTTAAATTCAAATAAAAAATGCGATATTAGTTTAGTACCAAAAACTCCATTATCTGTAGTACGGTATTGTAATAAGTTATGAAGCAATCTTAAATAATCAAAATCACAGTATCGTGCTAACTCTTGAGCAGCAAGCCTCAAATGTTCTATTGGATAGCCAGCAATTCCTGTAGATTCTAATAAATCACAAAAATAGGTTGAACCAGAGCGAGGAGAAGTTACAATTGCGTAAGTTACTTTAGGCTTAATAATCTGTTCAGATGAAAGTTGTAATAGCTGTCTTTTGCAAACGTGGTTGATAAAGACATCTGCAAAAAGTCGTAATGGAGTTGCCTTTATTTTAAGTTCAATCGCTTTTTGCTTTATTCGCTCAAACAAAGCAGCTTCATCTTTAAAAGATGCCACAATAATTGCTTGATATTTACCTACCTCAGTTTCTTGAGTAAATATGTTATCGAAATTACCAATAGATAAATCACAGTAATAGTTATTATCTACCTGTTGATGATTTTGAAAAAACTCTTGAAGGTACTGCAATATTTCAGTTTCGCCCACAAAAAACAATCGATTTTGAGATGATAATTGTTTTAAAAACTGTGTTTCTTCTATAGCTTGAAATGTTTGAGCTAATTTCATATCAATTTTATTATGGTATCTAACTAACGCTCAGGTTAAATCTGACCAACATCAAGTTAGCCTAAACCTCTTGCACGAACAAAAATCAACCCTTTGAGAAAAGTATTTAACCATGATTTGTGCAAGAAGCCTTTTGTATTAATTATCTGGCGATTTTGTGTCTCATCAAGGTAACTTACTTTTAGTTGATTTGCTAACAGTATCAAACTTTCAGGATAATCGACAATGGTATAGGTTACAATCTGCTGCAAGAATGAAATGAGCAGCGTTTAAAACTTCTATGGTTGGTTATCTAGTTTTTTTAACAATCTACGTGTGGCTGACTAAGGGTTCTTTCGGCGTTCGCGGTTTTCCTTTGCCCGTAGATCGCTTTGATCCTACTCTATTTCAGAAATATATCCTAATTGGTATTTTGACTTGCTTGGGAGTTTTTGCTGCTTGGCAACTGTGGAGCGGTTTGCGATCGCAATGGCGGGAAGGAAAGGAAATTCAAGGCAAAAGCTATCAGCCAACTAAATTAATTAGCTTAATTGTCTGGGACATAATCAGTATAGGTTTGATTTTGACCGTGTATATCAATGGTTGCGCTGCGCTATTAGACTATAACTACAAAGCAGGTTTAATGTTGCTGGTTTTAATTGCTGTGGCGGTGGTTTATTGGGGTTTAGAACTATTGGTTAAATCCCCTTGGGGTCGAGTGCTAAAAGCGATTAGAGAAGATGAAGAAATAGCCAGAGATTTGGGTAAGAACGTTTTCTGGTATAAGCTACAGGCATTTATGCTCGGTGGTGCGATCGCTGGATTGGCAGGAGCATTTTATGCTTGGCAGCTTACAACTATCTATCCTAGTAATTTTGAAACTTTAGTGACCTTTAATGTCTGGACAATGGTAGTTTTAGGTGGTGCAGGTAAAAATCCTGGGGCAATTCTAGGAGCAATTATCTTCTGGGCTTACGATGCTTGGACTAGGTTTTACTTACCTAAACTGGGCTGGTTTAACAGCTCAGAAGAAGGGGCATTTCGCGTTATGGTAATTGACTTAATTCTCATGATACTAATAATTTGGCGACCTCAGGGGATTTTAGGCAAGAAAGAAGAGTTGACATTAGGAAGGTAAATTAAAAATAGTTTGTTTGAAGTAAAATCATGTCCGCAAAGAAAAAGTGCGATCGCATTTCTTAATTACTTGCTGATTACAGATTACTCCTTACCTAATTTCAAAACCGCCATAAAAGCTTCTTGAGGTACATCTACCGTACCAATAGCTTTCATCCGCTTTTTACCCTTAGCTTGTTTTTGCAGCAGTTTCTTCTTACGAGAAATATCCCCGCCATAACATTTGGCTAAAACATCTTTACGCAAAGCAGGAATGTGTTCACTAGCAATTACCTTGGCGCCAATTGATGCTTGAATAGGTACTTTGAACTGATGGCGAGGAATTAGCTCTTTAAGTTTTTCGGTTAATGCTCGACCAACATAGTAAGCTTTATCTCGATGAACAATAGTAGACAAAGCGTCTACAGGATCTTTGTTTACCAAAATATCCAGCTTGACCAAATGATCGGCGCGATAGCCCAACATTTGATATTCCATGCTGGCATAACCTTTTGTTCTTGACTTCATTTGATCGAAAAAGTCGGTAACCACCTCAGCCAAAGGTAGCTCATAGACAACGCAAGTGCGATTCTGGGCAAAATATTTCATATCCTTGAATATTCCCCGTCTAGTTTGACATAAATCCATCAAAGTACCGACGTACTCTTCAGGAGTAATAATTTCTACCTTGATATAAGGTTCTTCAATTTTTTCCCGTTTTTGAGGATCTGGTAAAAGGCTGGGGTTGTCTATTTCTATTACTTCTCCTTCTATCGTCGTAACGCGATAAATCACCGATGGAGCAGTGGTAATTAGTTCTAAGTCATATTCTCGCTCTAGTCTTTCCTGGACAATTTCCATGTGCAGTAAGCCTAAAAAACCGCAGCGAAAACCGAAACCCATAGCACTAGAAGTTTCTGGTTCATAGGAAAGAGCAGCATCATTAAGCTTAAGCCTCTCTAAAGCTTCTCTTAAATCTGGATATTGATCGGAGTCTATGGGAAACAGTCCACAGAAAACCATTGGTTTGGCTTCGGTGTAGCCAGGCAAAGGTTTGGCTGCCATATCTTCAACTAGGGTAATAGTATCGCCAACACGGGCATCTCCTACCGCTTTAATAGCAGCAGCAAAATAACCTACTTCCCCTGCATGAAGCTCGTCCACTTCTACCTGAGTAGGAGAAAGAACACCAAGTTCATCAATTACATATTCTTTTTCTGATGCCATCAGGCGAACTAAATCACCTTTTTTGATTTTGCCGTCCATGACACGGAAATAAACTATCACCCCACGATAAGCATCGTAGTAGCTATCAAAAATTAAAGCGCGCAGAGGTTGGTCTATCGTATCTTGTGGTGGTGGTATTTTTTGAACAATCGATTCTAAAATAGCATCGACTCCTAAACCCATTTTGGCAGAAGCTTGGATGATATCGGTGCAGTCTAAACCTACTACCTCTTCTATCTCTTCGGCAACTCTTTCTGGTTCCGCACCTGGCAAATCAATTTTGTTGAGTACAGGAATAATTTCTAAGTCGTTTTCTAAGGCTAAATAGACGTTGGCTAAAGTTTGTGCTTCGACTCCTTGAGAAGCGTCTACAACTAATAATGCCCCTTCACAAGCTGCTAGAGAACGAGATACCTCATAGGTAAAATCTACGTGACCAGGAGTATCAATGAGATTTAAAACATATTTTTGCCCATCTTTGGCAGTGTAATTCATCCTTGCCGCCTGTAGCTTGATGGTTATTCCTCGCTCTCGTTCCAAATCCATGTTGTCGAGAAATTGTTCTTTCATCTGTCTTTGTGCCACAGTACCAGTATCCTGCAACATTCGATCTGCAAGGGTAGACTTTCCGTGATCGATATGAGCAATAATTGAGAAGTTACGAATACGAGAGACGGGAACGTCAGTCATAAAAATTTATTAGATTAATAATCTTTAAAAGTTAGTATTGTTATTATTAGGTGCGCTTTTCTTGCCCTGCTAAAATACCAGCAGAATCATAACTCTATTGTAATGTTCATTTTTACCTATTTTGCAATCAGATTACAGATTTACCTAAAACTTAGTCTGTTTTGTGCTGAAGTTTTGGTTCAACAGGTAAAATGAGAATAAACCAATCTATAAAATTCATGAATGATGATTTACCCACATCAGAGCAATCTGGTAGTTACCCATTAAAGGCTAATTCTGCTCGCGAGACAATAGCTTCAGACAGGATTAGAGTATCTATCGATCTAGATCCAGAAGTTTTAGAGCAGATTAAGCATCTAACTAACAATCCGAATAGAGTAATTGAAACAGCTATTAAGCAATGGCTTAATGGAGAAAGAGATGGTGAAACGGACTTAACTCGTACTTTTCAGCGTAATCCCCCTGTCCCACCTCAAGGGGAATGGAATGATTAAAGGGATGAAAGGTGAGGATAAGGAATTGTAGTAACTATAAATAGTTAGAGCGAGCGAGGAAAGTGTTTATAGCTTGCTCTAGCTTATCACTACCTCAGATATCTATAGGTTATAGTTTCAGGATAAAGCCCAATTTTTCCGTTGAAGCTTTATTCAAGTTGAAATTTCTTGCCCATGCTCCCAAGATTTGATCCAGAATTCTCCAACAGTAAGTTTACTATGTCAGCCAATGAGATAAGATGGCAGCAATTGGGAGCAGAATTGGTTTTTACTCAAGATGTTGCTGGTAATTATCTTTCTTTTTGGTGGGCAAAAGCGGCAGAACATGGATTGAGTAATCAACTTCTACAAGATTTTAGCAACCATTCTAGTTTAGAAAATACAGTTTTCAGTCCTGTCGATCCCCAAGCTTATTTAGAGAAAATTCAACGAGTAATTAAACGTCGTTTACCTGAACAATGCTGTTGTCTGTTTCGGTGTGCAGAAACCTCATATTCTTTTGAACTGGTAATTAGTCCCATACTTCCTTCTGTAGGAAAATCAAAAGCCGTTTTGGTGATGGGACATTTGCTCTTAGAAGCAGAAATGTTTTCTTTTGCTCCTGATGAAGTCCCAGCAGCTATTTATAGCTATCAAAAACTGTTAAATCAGGTTGTTAGCCAAATTCGTCGCAGTTTAAATTTAGAAACTATTTATCAACAAACAGTTAACAACATAGGCTCAACTTTTGCTGCTAGTCGCTGCCTAATCTTGACTAATCAAAATAATATTACTCAATTATCTGTAGCTGCTGAATATTATCAGGCAGAATATAAATCCATTACAGAATATCAAATTGATTGGCACAAAGAAGTTTATCTACAGCAAGCACTAGAGTCTAACTATCCCCTGAGCGTAGATTTTAGGCAACAAGATGTATTGCAGCGCAAATCTTGTTTAGTAATGTCTAGTAATCCTAATGATGAGGATCAAGTTTTAATCTGTCTGCAACAATGTGATCGCTATCGTCATTGGACAACCGCAGAAATGGAAATGTTAAAAGAGATTACTGAACAGGTAGAAGCAGCAGTATCTCTGGCTAAACTTTACCGTGAAGTAGAGCAGGCAAGCATTCAAGCTGAAGAAGCCAACCGTCTTAAAAGCGATTTTTTGGCTAATACTTCCCATGAATTACGTACCCCTCTTAACGGCATTATAGGTTTCCTCAAATTGCTATTAGAGGGAATGGCGGATAATCCTGAAGAGCAACGGGAGTTTATTGAAGAAGCCTATAGGTCTTCTATTCATCTGCTCAATTTAATTAATGACATTCTTGATATTGCCAAAATTGAAGCGGGCAAAATGGAACTAGAATTGTCTGAAGTTGAATTAAAAGAACTTTTGCAGGATGTAGAAAATTTAATTCATACTCAAGCAGAGCAAAAAAATCTTTATTTGCAAATAAAATCTCCTGCTACCCTTACCCCAGTGATTCTTTGCGGTAACTACCAGCGGTTGCTTCAGGTCATGCTAAATCTAGTAGGTAATGCGATTAAATTTACCAGAGAAGGTGGTGTTGTGATTAGTGCCGAAGTAAATAATAAAAAAGTTGTCTTACATGGTCAAGAATTTCCTGGCATGGCTAAAATTAGCGTTGCTGATACAGGCATAGGAGTTTCTCTAGAAAAGCAAAATAAGCTGTTTGAGAACTTCTATCAGGTAGATGGTTCTCGTACTAAATCTTATGGTGGGACTGGCTTAGGTTTAGCTATTTCTCAAAAACTAGTGGCAGCAATGGGGGGCAATATTTATTTTTATAGTATGGGAGAAGGCTTAGGATCTACGGTCACTTTTACAGTACCTCTTAGTCATTTACCCGTAATCAAAACTGCTCAATCTGAAGGGTAATTTGGCATTGGTAATCTTATGTATAACTTACAACAGCAAGACTTGCTCAAAGTGTTATAGAAGACGAGATAGTAATTGATGGATTAGTCTGAAAAATGCTGTTATAGCGATCGCCCCTGCGGCAGACATGGCAGCAATAATAAGTACCGATTGGACACCCAACGCGCCTTGAAAAGCTGAAACGAAAAAAATTAAGGCGACTGTAATGCTGATTGAAAACGTTGGGCAGGAGTTGACAATAGCATTTTGTTGAGAGTATCAATCAACCTATCGCTAATTTTAGGAGCATAACTTTGCCAATGCTAACTATGATTAAATGAATCATAAAGTTTTTCTGCGGGCTTTCCTGTTAAGAGAGTAATATAGGTAACTGCCAACGCATAGATATGCGTAGAGGGATATACTTGCGAGCCAGATATTTGTTCTGGAGGAGCAAAACCCACTGAATAGATGCCTGTAGATTTTTGTTGCTTACCTCCTTCTGCTATTTGTTTCACGGCACCAAAATCGAGAAGATATAGTCTTCCTTCCTGGTTACGCATGATATTAGAAGGCTTGATATCTCGATGGATGGTGTTGTGGTCGTGAATGAACTGTAATACCTTCAAGATTTCTGTCAATACTACTGTAACTTCTGCCTCGGTAAATTTTCTTCTCTTTAGTTCAGTTTCTAGATCATCCCCATCAATAAATTCTTGAGCTAGATAAAAATACTGTTCTGACCCAGTGTCGCGAGAATTATTGACTATAGGTGTAAAAAAAACGTATAAATCGGCGATTTGGCTGTGTTTTCGCCCCAACTCTTCTAAAACTACTGCTTCTCTCTCAAATAATTTTCGTGCGATCGCCAATTCTTGAGCATCAAGATTCCTAGAAGGTTGAAATTAATTTCCATACAATCTCGGCAGCAGTTATGAACTTATTGTACTTTTGTCATTTTTAAATCGCTAAAATCTTTAAAGAGAGTTAAATATAATCGCGTAGCGGTTGCGAAGCAAGTTGTTAGACTCAGCCATGCCGTAGGCTTATCTCCTAAATCATCAGTCTATTTTAGATTAACAGTGTGCTGATATAAAGTATCTAAAGTTTTAAATTCTTCCCTAGTAGCAAACATCGGTAATATTTCTTTACTAAATGCTTCTGCTGCCTTAGAACAATAACGATTAGGATTAACAATTACTGCTAAAGTACGCCCGATATCAACCTCTTTTATTTTGGCTTGGTGTAAAACTCCCATTTCTAGCTCTTTCTCGATCGCCGTAGTCGAAACGAAAGCTGAACCTAAGCCCGACTGGACGGCATTTTTTATGGCTTCGATAGAATTTAACTCCATCTCAATTTTGAGTCGTTTGGGATCAATTCCATAACGGGTAAGTACCTGATCGATCACCTTGCGAATCGTGGATTGAGAATCTAGGCTAATAAAGTTGAGCTTATACAGGTCTTCTTTGTAAATCGCTCCTTCTTGAGCCAAAACATGACCAGGAGGCAAAATCAAAGCAAATTCGTCATCTGCATAAGGAATAACGTTTAATACTTCTCGTAATTCGGTAGGTACTTCTCCACCAATAATTGCCAAATCTACCTGACCATTAGCTACCGCCCAGGAAGTGCGACGGGTAGAATGCACCTGAAGCTGTACCGAAACATCAGGATATTTTTGGCGGAATAATCCAATCATGCGCGGGATCAAATATGTACCCGTAGTCTGAGATGCGCCGACAATTAAAGTACCACCCTGAAGGTTTTGTAAATCTTCAATTGCTCGACAGGTTTCTTGACACAAAGATATTACTCTTTCTCCGTAGCTAAGTAATAAATGTCCTGCCTCGGTTAATTGCGCTCTGCGTCCACCGCGATCAAATAAAGGTACATTTAACTGTTTCTCTAAGTTTTGTACTTGTAGACTAACAGCGGGTTGAGAAACATAAAGACTGTCAGCAGCCCGTTTAAAGCTTCCCTCAGTAGAGATTGCCTTGAGTATACGGAGTTGATCTAGGGTAAAAGGAATATCTGACATAAAATTCCAGTAACGGTTTTATTAAAATTTTTTGGCAATGAGTGTCTTATTTAAACGTATTATTAATAGTGCTTAACCTTTAATAATTTTCGTGTTCTTATATCTGCACAGTAGCATGAGCGGGGTAGCTAATTAGCTTTGAATTATTGCTACTATCGCTAATGATAAATAATACCTATATAATTATCTCTATGTCTAACATTAGCTGGCTGACAACAAGCCACTTGATTATGGTAGCTTTGCTATTTGGGTTTGCGATCGCCCATAGTGGTTTAGCTGCTTTACGTCCTTGGGCTGAGAGTAAAATTGGCGCTAGGCTCTATCGAGTATTTTTTGCTTTGGTTAGTATTCCTTTTGCCACCATTTTAATCATTTATTTCTTTAATCATCGCTATGACGGGCTGCAATTATGGCACGTGCAGGGAATAGCAGGAGTTCGGTCTACGGTGTGGATACTGTCTTTTATTTCTTTTTTGTTTCTTTATCCTGCTACTTTTAACCTCCTCGAAATTGCTGCCGTCCAAAAACCCCAGGTGTATCTATTTGAAACAGGGATCATTCGCATTACTCGCCATCCGCAGATGGTAGGACAGGTAATTTGGTGTGTTGCCCATACACTGTGGTTAGGAACAAGTTTTACTATCGTCACATCCATCGGCTTAATTACCCATCATCTATTTGCTGTGTGGCATGGCGATCGCCGTTTGGCAAAAAGATATGGGGAAGCTTTTGAAGTGGTAAAAGCAAGAACTTCGGTAATCCCTTTTTTAGCGGTAATTGATGGTCGTCAAACCCTGAAGTGGCAAGAATTTCTTCGCCCTGCTTATGTAGGAGTTACGGCTTTTGTCATGCTGTTATGGTGGGGGCATCCCTGGCTAATGCAGATAACTTCTAGAGCTTATTGGTAATATTATTAAAATATTATTTAATTATTTTAAAAAATTTTTCCTTCTTGGCTTTTCAGTTGATCCCAATTAGATGTAGCATGGCTCCAAGTAGATCGAGTCAACTGTTAAAAACCTTTATAAATTTATGCCATCTGTAGTTAATGAAACCAATTTTCAACAGGAGGTTTTAGAGGCTTCACGTCCTGTTTTGGTACATTTTTGGACTCCTTGGTGTGGTTTGTGTCGGTTAATTAAGCCGATGCTAGAAACAATTCAGGGAGACAATGATGAAGTAGTTAAATTAGTTGCTATTAATGCTGACGAAAATTTCAAATTAGCTAATTTCTATCGCCTGAAAAGCTTGCCGACTATCATGCTATTTGACAATGGCGAATTGGTAGAGAAGTTAGATGGCTTTAATAGTCGCGATCGCCTTCGCATTGCTTTAGAAAGAATGATGAACAACACTTTATCTCTTTCTTAGATCGCCATACTATATTACAGTGAACAGTCCTATCCAACAGATATCGAAATGATTGCTTGAATGGTAACTAGCAACTGGCTAACTGTTAATTAAATAACTCAAACACCTGACGGCAGAATAGCTTAAGCTGTTGTTCAGCATCTTCTGCTGGCTGGCATTGACCAACACATTCCCAACTATCCACCGTGGAAAATTTCCAAGCTTCACCAAGATAACTAAAGCCACTGGTTTCGATGCCAATAAACTTTTCTTTCTCTTCAGTGGGATCTTTGTAAAAGCGAATCTGGACTAAAATGCTGTTGCTTTGATAACGTCTACTCCAGCCAGGAAAATGAAACCCGATATCAATAGAGTCAGGATCTACAAGCTCAAGAGTGTCAGGATCATTTGTCCAAGGTTTGAGATCGGCTTTGGCATCAGGAAACTGTGTCTTAAACAAAGTAACTACAGAGGCAATTTTTGTCGTAATATTTAAACCTTTAGCTCTTTCCGATGCATTCATGCTTAACCTCCTCTGATTAATTTTTATTTAAACACCCGTTTATGTATTTAATACAAGAATAAATCAGCTTTGTTTTATTAGACCTCTTGTATAAAGGGCATCGCTAATTGGATTCTATGATTATATAGGGAAGCATTAAGATTGAAACGTAATCCGCGCTAGACGACGACGGTTTCAATATGGTGACTTTAGTTAAATAATTGCCAAAACAGGAACTTATCTCCCAAAAATTAACTCCAGTTAAATAGCAATCTTTTTGGTACTAGTATTTGTTCTTGATTATGCTAAATGTTGACTTCAGTTCATCTAAATTAAATAAAATATTTATTCGTATTGTAAGCAGTAGTCTACTAGCCACTATTAGCCTAATAGGTGGTGTTGCTCCTGAAATATCTAGGAGTTATGAAAACGGTAACGGATGGAGATCGCCTTCTATCTCTTTTTCTAATCAGGCATTTGCTCAACAATTTACCCCTGAAGAAACAACAAACTATGCTAAGGCAGGTTATCAAATAGAGTTACTTAGAAGACAAGTCTACAAAGAAATTAAAACTAAAATTAATCAGCCACCACCAAACATAGTTTGCGATCAAGAAGAAACCTTGGCAAATTTGAATTCAACTATACGTCAAATTGCCGATCGCTATTGCAGTCAATCTCAGCAAATTGTACAACAGAACAATCTCAGCACTAATCGTTTTAATGAGTTGAAAACTTATTATGATCGCCAAGAAGATTTTTATCAACAGGTGCAAAACATTTTGCTGAAGTTGCAAAACTAAGTTTAGTGTTTGCAGTGTTAATAGATGGGTTTTGCTATCGCTCTACCCATCTCAAAAATAGTGCTTAACCCACATCAAAGTAGAGCGGTTGCTCTCTCTGCCAAACTCGATCGCTCTCCTTTGGTTAAAGTAATGTGACCAGCTAGAGGTTCATGTTTAAATCTTTCAACAACATAGGTTAGCCCATTACTAGCAGCATCAATATAGGGATTATCAATCTGATCCGGGTCGCCAGTCAGAACTACTTTAGTTCCTTCTCCGGCGCGAGTAATAATAGTTTTTACCTCATGAGGAGTCAGGTTTTGAGCTTCGTCAATGATTAAAAACTGCTGAGGAATAGTGCGTCCACGAATATAGGTTAAAGGTTCGATCTGCAATATGCCCAT
Source organism: Chroococcales cyanobacterium (assembly GCA_038259125.1). Classification (GTDB taxonomy): domain Bacteria; phylum Cyanobacteriota; class Cyanobacteriia; order Cyanobacteriales; family Xenococcaceae; genus Waterburya. Next base: position 42,771 of record JBBSPC010000003.1, read on the forward strand.
TTCAATTAATTCTTCGTGTCCTCTGCGCCAATGTCCAGCCTTGACAGCTTTTTCTTGTGTACCAAATATGAGGTCAAAATTATCGTAGAGAGGCTGCATCCAGGGAGTAAGCTTTTCGTTGATGTCTCCAGGCAGAAAGCCAATATCTTTTCCCATGGGTACTACTGGACGGGAGATCAGCAAACGAGTATAGAGTTTTTCGTCGGCGACCTTTTGTAGACCTGCGGCGATCGCCAGTAAAGTTTTTCCCGTTCCTGCCTTGCCTACTAAAGTAACTAGCTTAATCGAATCCTGTAAAAGTAAATTTAGGGCAAATCTTTGTTCTCGGTTGCGGGGTTGAATCCGCGATACCCCTAGCTTAGGTAAAGCAGCTAAATGAATAATCTTATTACTTTTGCCTTCTACCATTCCTAATGCTGTGTGGGAAGGATTAGTATTATCTACCAGAGTAATGTCTTGATTGGGCAAAAATTCTCCTGCTAAAGTAATTGAGCCAGCTTGAAAAAATTCACCAATTTGCTCTGAATTGACTAGTACCTCGGTACTGCCAGTATAAAGCTCATCTACATCTACTTTGTCGGTTTCATAGTCTTCCGCATTTAGCCCTAGAGCATCGGCTTTAATCCGTAGATTTGTATCTTTGCTGACTACTATCACAGGACATTGACACCGTTGTTTACACTGCATCCCTATTGCTAAAATAGAATTATCCGCAACACCACCATCCAATTCGGGGGGTAATTCTTTAAGGGTATGGCGATCGCTTAAAGCCACTCGCAAAGTTCCCCCGTTGCTTAATTTTACCCCTGTAGTTAGATGACCCTGCTGGCGCAAATTATCTAAAGTACGAGACACTTCTCTGGCATTACGACCAGTCATTTCTGGCTGTTTTTTAAAGCGATCTAGTTCTTCGATAACGGCGATTGGTAATACTATTTCGTTATCTTCAAAACGTAAAATAGCCGTGGGATCGTGAAGTATGACATTAGTATCTACAACAAAAATTTTTTTCATTCATTACATGAACTTATTTAATAATCCTCAAATGTTCATCATTAGTACATTAAGAGAGGAAGCAGATTTATTAGTGCAAAAGTTAATCTACTGGTTTATTTTTCCACTTATTTATTATCCTATCAAGTTACAGTCTGGATTATTTTTTGGCTATTTTATTTATTAATCAGTTTTAATGACTGAATTTTTCCCTAAGATTTACTAGCTTGATTAATATAGTTTATTGCTTAAGGTAATAATTCAACTAAACTATTAGATAGGTTTTCTCTTTGCTTTTAAAGCTAGTTTTTGCTCAGACTGAGCCTATTATAATCTCTTTAGATAGCTACCTAAATACTGGTCTATTGTTAATAAAAACTTATTTATTTTCAGAAATTAGCCAATTTGTAGCTGATTTTAAATAAGGCGCAGGAGACTGTTCGATTTTTAAATTAATTGGGCATAAAAATCAACATACTGCTCGGCTATTTTTGCTTTACTAAAACGATAATTATGCAAGTCACAATCGGCACGAGATTGATTTAAAGTACTAGCGATCGCCTTTGATAAATTCGCTACAGAATCCCCTTCTAGCTGAAAATATGTAGAACTTTCAGCACCAATTTCACGAAAAATAGGAATGTCAGTACAAACCACTTTCGAGGCAAAATAAATAGCTTCTGCTAAAGGCAAACAAAATCCTTCAGTAGACGATGGAATCACAAACAGTTCGCAGTTTTGATATAGCCAAGTCAAGCTACTATCGTTAATTGATGATTCTAATAATACTAATTCTTGTAGGGCAAAGCGATCGATTAAACTATGAAGCTTTTCTGTTTCTGGCCCTGTAGCACCAATAATAATTAGTTTAGTCTGGGCTGTTATCTGACTACTATTTCTGAGCTTAACATAGGCTTTAATCAGAAAATCTAAATTTTTGTTTTGCCGATGCTGTCCTACACACAGTAAAAAACAGTCGAGATACTTTGAATCAATATTTTTAGGAATAGCTGGGATAACTTGAAAAAAATCTACACAATTGTAAATTACGGTAGTAAGTTTTTGCGAACTAATTTTCGGCAGGTATCGATTTAGATTTTTCAAAGTAATTTGTGAAACACAACTCAGACCATTGCTATTTTTAATACATTGCTTGAGAAACCAACGATTAAACCAGACATTAGGATAACCAAAGTTTTCTGGACATTCGTAGGGATAAAAATCATGAATAGTACTCACTACAGGACAAGAAAACAAAGATCGCCAAAAGGGAATCGGAAATGATAAATGAACTAAATCGGGGCAGAGTTGATTCGTTAGTTTGGATAATCCCCAGGCAAACCAAATATTTCGGGATAAAGAATTATTTTTAAGCTCGATACTAACTAGATCGATCTTTGGTGAGTCCAATAGAAAAGATGTTTTAAAATAATCTAGTTGCCATGCTCCAATTACGAGAGTTACTTTATCTACTTCGTTGGTATTGGCAAGACACTGTGCCAAATTAACGGCGTGTCTGCAAACCCCAGTAGGCTTGATTGGTCTATGTAATGCAGCAATTAAAATGTGCATTTTTATCGCTCGACAATTTGTTGATAGGTTTGACAGAGTTGTTTACCTTTAGCTTGCCAGCTATATAGTTCTTTAACTCGCTGTTGTCCCGACTGTCCCATTTGCCAGAAAGGTAAGGTAAAGTAGATAAATTTAAAATTAGGAATAGGATTTTGTTCTAACTCAGCTTCAATCGCCTCTAAAATAGTTAGTTCAAATCCTTCATACAGAGAAGGAGCTAACAATAAATCGGCAGCATTATACAATTCGATCAGAGTTTCTTGATCGGGATATCCGAGGCTAGTTATCTGTGATTCGAGTTGGCGATCGCCAATATAGGCTTGTTGTTCGGCGGTAAAATCACTGCCAACTTTCCATAAACGAACAGGTAGTCCCTTTTTGATTAAAGTTTCTAAGACTTTCAAAATAGTCAAAATATTTTTACGCTGATGAGTTGAGCCGACGTTAAGCAAACAGATTTCCTCTGAAGAAACTGTATGTTGGTGTTTTCGTTCCCAAATGCGATCGCTATTCGCTTGACTCGAAATTGAGCATCAACTCCGTTGGGTATTGTCGTTACTTTGTCGTTTCTTGTATTTAACATAGAGATAACATTTTTTTTTGTATTACTTGATACAGCAATAATACAATCTGCTAATTTCATTCTTCGATCTCCCAATAGGGACGAATGGTTCTCAACCCAGCGATCAAATTATCGGCATACACATCCATGCTCAAAGCATTGCCTCTTTCTCTACGGGCGATCGCTATTCGCTTGACCACCTTTTTTTCTTGCTGCAAAGATTTTTTTCCTTAATTCTTAATTTATCTAAAGTGATGTTTTATTTCGCTCACTAAAGCTATTAACTGATAAATATGGCTCAAGTAATACAATTGTATTAAGCTTACTTTTAAAATTTAATTTTATACTACAATACCAATATACAATGTTTAATTTTGGTTTACCCTAGGTAACAAAATAGATTAACAAGCTGAGAGGCACTCGCGTTATGATCCAAAGCATTTAATCAACAAGGTGATTGTTAATCTATTCTCTTATAACTTTTTTTTGTTATAAAATTTTTATGGAGTTGATCGGCTCAATTTGCAAATACAACAAATAAGATAAAAGCATAACTTTATCAAACCAGAAATTCCAAGGGAGAACTTATCAGTTAGACTTGAAAGTCTCATGCAAGAGCAACTACTTAATAAATCACAATTAAATAAAGCAAGATGGAATGCCAGTGTTGTTCAAAAAGAAGTAGCCAAAGACGCAACTAAAGCCACTACAGCAATGCAGTCTGGTACCGATGGCTACAACAAATTATTAGAGGATTTGCGAGGAGTAGCTCGTCAAATAGCTAACAAATCGAAAGTTTCTACCAATCATAGCGCCGAATTACAAGTATTGTTTGATGAAAAAAAAGAAATTCTCTCTTTAATTAATCGAGAAGGAACAGTTGTCGAACAAAAACTAGCCGAGCAAATTTCTGCTTTAGAAGAGCAAAATAACGTTATCGATCAAAACATCATAAATCTGAAACAAGAAATTAAGGATTGGTCGGGAGTTACTCAAGACTACCTAGCTAAAACTGCCGCCATCATAGGTAAGCGTGTCTTGCTTGTAGATACGGATATGCGGAGTAATGGCAGAATTAGCACGAGTACCCCTTTAGCTAACAGCTTTGGTTTGACAGGTCTCGTCTTAAAACCAAACTTAAATTTGCGTTTGGCATAGTCGTCAATGAATTAATAAAACGAAACTAGCAAAAGTAAGTGCAGTTTAAATGCCTAACAGCCTAATAATTTTCTGAGTGTTGCCAAATTGCATTACTACTTATAAGTTTGTTGTTTACTTATTCGGAAACGCCATTTTCTCAATAGTGCGATCGCCAAAAAAATTAACTTTGATTGAGAATAGCAAAATTTATAATTCTCAAATGGATATAGATTTAGCAATAAATATCTATTTTTCTCAATAGTGGATAAATCTAAAACCCCATTTTAATGTCCTTAAACATTTAAAAAGGTAGCAAAAGAATACAGTTTTTTCAACTGCAGGTATTTTGCTCTGTTAAATTTGCCAAATTTATTGACATTAGTAACTCATTTCTGTATTATCCTTATATTAATATGATTGTTTTTAGTTTGTATATAAAAAAATACGACTAATAAAAATTCATAGATTTAAGAAATCTTTACAAAAGAATACTGGCTTAACTATTACTGGCGATCGCTCTAATTTTTGATCGAGTTGATATTACTATCAAAAGAACTAAAGAGCATAAATGCGATCAATAAAACACTCCTTTTTAAATAAAAAAACCTAATCTCAAAATGTCTTTAAAACGATTTATTTTTTTAAACCGCCTTGGGATTATCTTCAGACAGCTTTTTATTTGGAAAATACATTTATTTAAATTAAATTAAGTTATATCTACATAAAATGCAATTTTCAATACCAACTAAATACTTATTAAACACCCCAATAACTTGCCTTACTTTTGAAGAACAAATTATGTTAATGCTTCGATGGGCAAGAACAAAAGAAAGTAAAACTATCTGTTTGGCTAATGTTCATATGCTGATGGAAGCTTACTGGGATAGAAGTTTTGCTGGGGTTTTAGAAGAAGCGGATATGGTAACTCCCGATGGAATGCCTTTGGTTTGGATGTTACAAAAACTAGGAACCTACAACCAGAATCGAGTAGCAGGATTAGATGTCTTTATTAACCTTTGTGAACTAGCTCAACAATGTCAAGTTAAAATTTATTGTGTTGGTTCACAACCGGAAGTTCTAGTCAAAATGAAGCACCGGCTAGAAGAGGAATATCCGGTATTACACATCGCTGGGATGGAAACTTTACCACAGATTACTATTGAAGAAATTGTCGAAGATGTAGACTATCCTTTAATTGATCGCATTAATGAAAGCGGTGCGGGAATAGTTTTTGTTTGTCTTGGATGTCCCAAACAAGAAATTTGGATGAACCAACACCAAGGAAAAATTAATGCGGTCATGGTTGGTGTTGGTGCGGTTTTTTCCATGTATGCAGGTTTAAATCCACGAGCCCCCTATTGGCTTCAAAGATCAGGGCTAGAATGGCTGTATCGCTTGCTTCAAGAACCTCAAAGGCTCTGGTATCGCTATGGTAAAACCATTCCTCCTTTTTTATACTTGGCAATTAGACAATTGCTGATTCCCTATCAAGATAATCTCGAACGAGTTCGTCGAAGTTTTGTTGATGGCAACATGGTAGTAGATATTACTGGTTTAAATAGTTCGCCAATTTTACTTGGTGAAATTTTGGTAAGACAGAGTTTGTTGACTCAAGAAACATTAGACAAAGCCTTATTAGAGCAAACACAAAGCCATTCTTTAAAACTTGGTGAAATTTTAGTTAAAAAAGACTTAATTTCTGTCACTCAACTTCGGTATTATCTCAAAAATCAAAGAATCAGGCTGGGAGAAATCTTAGTCGAACAAAAAGTCATTACTTTAGCAAAAATTAATACAATTATTAGGCTTCAAAAGTATAAAAATAAGAAAATAGGAGAAATTCTTGTCGACTTGAATATGGTATCTAAAAAACAAATAGAATTGGCTCTTATAGAACAATATTGGCGACGCAAAGGTTTGTGGCTTGGATAAAGTAAATAAAAAGTTTTAATAAAAATGTGGCTCTTCAGTTATAAGTATGCTGAACAATTAGCTATCAAATAAAAATCGTCTTGTCAATTATGACTACTATCAAGCTGAAAGTATTTGTTCTATAGCTTCAGAGGCAGTTGAATCAACAGTCAAACAGATAGATCGAAGATTTAAAATTTCAGGGGCGCAATGGAAACCAAAGAATGTATCGCAAGTTTTAAAACACCGATGTGCTTATTTTAATAACACCCTTTTATCATAGTAGTACTTGTGTTCTTACGTAATTGGCTTGCTCCCTCGATAACTATGGCGATAATTTTCAAAATCGGGCTATAAAAAAGCATAACTTCAAAGAATTAGGAAGCTATGCTAAATATTTATATTTGCCTGATAGATAATTAATAATTACTGAGCTTAGAAAATTGACTAATAGATAAATTTCTATCTATTAATATTAAGAGTGTGAGAAATAGAAGTAAACGTGAGAGTAAAAAAAACGATTTTACAGGGTAAAGTTATTTTTAAAATCTAGTCTAGTCATAGGTTGATTAATTATCAATCCTTCTTGCCCTAAAGTTTTAAGTGGTTTCCCTTCAATATTAATCCAAACAGGAACATCAGGATTTGAGCTAGTAGCCGTATAAATAATTTGAGCTAATCTACTGCTCATAGAGGCACTACCGCCACCAGAAACAAATTCTATAGATAAATTCAGGTCAATACCTTTTTTATCTATAGTTAAACCCAATAACTTAGTTCCTGGAGGAATAGCCGTAGTGTATTGAGAGTTTTTAGGTGGACTAGATAACAAAGTTTCAAAAGCAGTTTTTAAGACTCGCTCAGATTTGACCGACTTTTCAAAAGTCATCGTCTTAGAAACCAATTCAATCTTGTTTCCTTGGGGATTGAGCCAGCAAATCTGGACAACTTTTTCTTGAGTAATGGGTTTGGGCGCGCTTGGTGTTTGTTCCTCAACTATGGGAGAAGGATGGGGCTGAGTTTTACTAGCATCTCGCTCTAAAGAAGATTTTGCCCACCAAGCAGCACCTCCCCCCGCAGCTAGAATAATCCCCGTGATTACTGCTACCACAGGCAGAGAAAAGCGATTTTTATTTTGATCCTGCATGGATAATGCTCCTGCTTAAGAGAAATAGGTAAAAGACAAAAAAACAAGTTTTAAGTTAGGGAATTGCTTTTATCTCTTTTGAAGACAATTGTGATCCTTTTGTTTCCAGTTTGAGGAAGCCAACTAACTTTAGTTTATCCTCGTCGATCTCTAATTGTAAGACACGAGCCAGGATTCCGTCCGCTTGCAGAGAGTCTAAATTAAGGCGATCGCTAATACCTTCGGCGAAACCATTAAGTAGCCTGGATGACATAGGACGACCGTTTACAGTTCCTTGTGGCTCGGTAAGGCGAATTGTTTTACCCTTAAAAACTCTGATTTGTAATTCCAAAGCGATCGCTATTTGTTTACCAGAACTAGAAAGAGAACTTTTAGCAGTTTCAGCCTCATCGACCTCAAAATTATTTATGGGTCTGTTTAATTTAAATTTAATTCCTAAGCGATTTGCAGGGTGTAATGTCACTTGGAGATCTCGTAATTCATAGGCAATATTTGTTGAACCAGCCCTGCGAGCTATAAGGCGATTGAGGTTTTTTGACAATTGTGCCAAAATCTTAGGAGATTCTAGAGCTTGATTCAGATTAGCTTCGGTTAAGATTAGTTTCCCCGCTCCCTGTAGAGGTTGCTCCAAAGACTCTCTTAATTCATCGATGTTATTAAAATTTAATTTTGCCAAATCAACATCTAAGGGATCTGTTTCCAATTCTAAAACTGCAATTTCTAGATCGGGCTTTACTTTTATGTCCCTAGCAGCAATTCTGACTTTAGCTAATTTTCCCTGGGCAATCTGATAACCAGGAGTATTATCAATTCTAATTGCTTGCTTTTGGGAACTAATAATTTGGGAGCTAATTCGATGAGCAGCTACAGAATCCAAAACTGTGCCTCCACTTGATGTGAGAGACAGCAACCCAGATAGCACTATTGTCAGAATTTCCATAGAGAGCGTCAAATCATGAATGAAACTGATTCTCTAAAACTATAAGCGATGAACCATAAAAAGCAAGAAGATTGCTATCTTCTCATCCCTCATCCCTCATCCCTCTGGATTAACTCTCATCAAAACTTGCCCAAACTCTACTGGTTCGCCATTTTGGACAGATATTTCCATAACTTGTCCTGATACTTCTCCTTCTATTTCGTTCATTAGCTTCATCGCTTCAATAATACAGACCGTATCTCCTTTGTTAATGCGATCGCCTACCGCAGCAAAGGGTTCTTCATCTGGAGCTGGAGCAGAATAAAATGTCCCTACCATAGGCGATGTAATATCTACCCATTTTTTGTCATCTACTGTAGGAGTAGTAGATGCTGCTTCTGGGGTAGCCACAGTTTGAGTTGCAATCGCTCCAGGGAGATTTGTTGTCTCTACAGCAGTGGGAGGTGCGACGGTAGCTTGAGGAATAGAAACTGTACTTTGTCCTGTTTGTTTTTTGACAACCAATTCAAAATCGCTATTTTTGAGAGTTAACTCCGTAATATCAGTTTGAGAGATCGCCCTTAGCAAATCACGGAGTTCTTGAAAATTTATAGACACAAACTATACAACCATTATTCTAGTAATTTTGCCAGATCTCCAAGATAGTTGTGTAGTATTACATATCTAAGAGATTGAGAAACCCGTCGCTCAATTCAGGAGGGGATTAATTTTCTCTACCTAAGTAAGAACCATCACGAGTATCAACTTTAATTTTTTCACCGATAGAGATAAACAAAGGTACCATTACCTGCGCTCCAGTTTCAACAATGGCAGGTTTTGTACCTCCTGTCGCCGTATCTCCTTTAACTCCAGGATCGGTATCGGTAATTTCTAAGACTACCGAAGTAGGTAACTCGATCTCCAATACTTTTTCGTCCCAGAAAATAACATTAACCTCCATTTCTTCTTTAAGAAAATTAATGCGATCGCCCAAGTTCTCTCCACTCATGCGCGTTTCTTCATAGGTTTGCATATCCATAAAGACAAATTCTTCTCCATCTTTATAGGTGTGCTGCATGGTGCGCTTTTCTAAATTTGCTTGGGGAACAGTTTCACCAGCGCGAAAGGTTTTTTCTACCGTATTACCCGTTTGCACATTTTTGAGCTTAGTTCTGACAAAAGCAGAACCTTTGCCTGGTTTGACGTGGAGAAATTCTACTACTCGCCAGACAGAGCCATCAAGCTCAACAGTAACCCCTGTGCGAAAGTCATTACTAGAAATCATGAAGCTAAAAATACTTGCTTAGAGATCGACATTTAATTGTACCTGATGGAGGACTTTAAATAAGGATCGAGTAGGTGATAAATTATCTTTAAGTCCTCAAGCCTCTATTTAACCTATTTTCAGTCTCCTTGAATTAGAGCAATTAAGCACTAAAGAAGTAAAGAAATGTTGACAAAGTCATATCTTATTCTTTTTTTTGCCAAACTCTTCATTAAAAATTAATAATGCTTGATCCGCAACAGGTTATACTACAACTTGGATCAGTAAAAATTTTGCTGAAATTAATCTTTCAGGAAAATAGTATCATTTTCACGAAAATAATACTATTTTGTTGTATTTTATCCAAATCCAAAAATTTTCAAGCAATAGCCTCGCGCCTAATACAATCACAATCGACTACATCATCTAGAAAAAAAATACCCAACTTAAAATTAATTAGATCTATGAATGCAGAAGTATCGGTAATAATCCCTACTTACAATAGCGAGAATTATATTGCTAAAGCTTTAAAATCTGTTTTTAATCAAACCTACAGCAATTTTGAAATAATATTGATTGATGATGCCTCAAGCGACTCTACGCTGGATATTGCCCGTAGCTTTAACGATAAAAGACTGAAGATAATTGTCAATAAACATAATCGTGGCGTGAGTTATGGACGCAACTGTGGCATCAAACAAGCAAAAGGACAGTGGATTGCACTCTTGGATTCTGATGATTGGTATGCACCTCAGCGACTTGAAAGATTATTGTCTGTAGCGAAAAAACGTTGTGTAGATTTGATTGCCGATAATTTGTTGCTTATTCAAGAGCAAGCAACAATGTATTGGAGTACTCTTTTGCAAGAAAATGCACAGAATCTATCTTCTGCAAAACTGATTAATGCTGTAGAATTGGTGACAAGCGATCGCCTACCTTTTATTGGTGCCAAACGTAACTGGAGTCTCGGTTATGTAAAACCTCTAATTAGAAAAGAATTTTTAGTTAAAAACAATATTTGGTACGATGAATCTTTAAACGTTGGCGAAGATTTTAATCTTTACTGGGAATGCTTAAGACATCAAGGACGTTTTTATCTTATTCCTGAAGCCTACTACTATTATCAAACTCGCTCTCTTTCTCTATCTACTAGAAAATCCACAGAATATCTAACTCAGTCTTGTGAAATAACTCAACGTTTTATCAATCAGGAAAGCCGTGTCTCTACAGATAGCAAATTGCTTAAGGCTTTAGCTCAAAATTTATCAGTTTTTGAAAGAAGGTTAGCTTATCATCATTTGTTGGAAAGTATCAAAAGCAAAAAAATACAGAGAATTTATCAACAGGTAATTAAGAAACCTTATCTTTTGGCTGATGTAGCTAGTAGACTGCTTTATGTTTTGGTTAATAAATTGGTATCTAAACTAGATTTAAAGAAGGCTTATCGAAACATTAATGCTTCTTATCCTAAAAAACCAATTTTTACTTCTGAGATCTTGAAATAATTGAGCATCTAAACAGAAAATATAAAAAGACAGCAAAACCAACTTTAACTCTCAGTTTAAATAGACTTTATTACTTAACTTTTCAGATTTACTAAAATTGAAAATATGTTTTTAATTGATGACTATAAATAAATAAGTACAACTTTTTTTGTTAATCTTTAGTTTCAGAGAAATTAAATTCTTTTTAATCTAAAATTAACTTAAATGAAAAATACTGTCATATTTGAACAAAAGCTGGCTTTTGTGGCAGAAAATTCAGAAGAACCTGCATTTTTAACTAAAGACACCTTGTTTTGGCTGCAAAATGGTCAAAAACAACAGTTATCTCTTCAAGACGTGGTTGGTGTTTCTTTAGTTGAGCAAGAACAAATAGATTTTCCCTGTATATTAGTTCATACTTATCCTCTGGCTAAGACCGATCATTCAGCTAAAAGACAGCAAAGAGTGTTGCGTGAATACTGTTTTGCTTGTCCAAATTTAAAAGTGCGATCGCAATGGCACAGGGCAATTATCAATACATTAAGAGGAAAGCCTGTCGATGCCATCCTCAAACCCCGACATTTACAGGTTATTATTAACCCCACCAGCGGTAAGAACAAAGCGACTCAGATATTTGAGCAGGTACGCTCTCTTTTTGACAAGAGCAGCCTAGAATATACCGTTACCAAAACCCGTAGTGCAGCAGATACCAAAAACTTAGTTCACAATTTAAACTTGTCAGATACAGATGGACTAGTTATTGTGGGAGGAGACGGCACAATTCATGATGCGATCGCTGGTTTGATGAGTCGTTCAGATTGGGAAACGGCAATTAAACTGCCTTTAGGCATCATTCCTGGAGGCACAGGCAATGGCTTTTGTAAAACTTTATTGGAATTGTCTCAAGAAGCTTATCATCCCTTAAACGCTGCTTTTTTGATTGCTAAAGGTAGACAGCAAACCTTCGATCTGGCTACGGTCAAGCAAAATGACCAAGAATACTATAGTTTTCTCTCTCTAGCTTGGGGTTTAATTAGCGATGCTGATATTGAGTCGGAAAAGCTTAAGTATTTAGGTTCTTTAAGGTTTGATTTATATGCCTTGATGCTAATTAGTTTATTACGCACCTATAAAGGTAGATTTTCCTTTATTCCTCATCCAGAATGCAATATTCCCTTAGACAAGAATATCTCTAGCCAAGGAGAATGGCGCATAATTGAAGCTGATTTTATTTTTCTTTGGGCAATGAATGTGCCTTGGGCAGCCGAGGATATGAACGTTACACCCCATGCCCAGTTAAACGACGGGGCGATGGATGTGCTAATTATGCGTCAAGGAACATCCCGTCTAGAATTACTCAAAGCCTTGTTGCGTTGCGGTAAAGGTCAACATCTTAACTTACCCCACATGGAATACTACAAAGTTAGTGCTTTTCGACTTGAGCCGTTAACTGACAGGGGTATTTTGGTGGTAGATGGTGAAGTTGTAGACTACTCACCCATCGAAATGAAGGTTGTTTCTAATTTAGCCTGCGTTAATTGTTGAGCTGCATTTTATGCAAAGCAGGGCAGTAAACCCAGCCTAACAAATAAAATTTTTGCTCAAACAATCAGTTTAAGTTTCTATCCCGTCCAGAAACTAGATAAGATAGATAATTAATAATAGCAGGTAAGAATTAATTCATTTCTTAATCACAGAAATATTGCTGATTTATGGCACAGATAGAAACTAGAACCGAACCCATGATTCTCAACATGGGGCCTCATCATCCTTCAATGCACGGCGTTCTGCGTCTGATTGTAACTCTTGATGGGGAAGATGTAATCGATTGTGAACCCGTAATCGGTTATCTTCATCGAGGTATGGAGAAGATTGCCGAAAACCGCACCAGCGTTATGTATGTTCCTTATGTAAGCCGTTGGGACTATGCTGCGGGGATGTTTAATGAGGCAATTACAGTCAATGCCCCCGAAAAGCTAGCTGGTATTGAAGTACCCAAGCGCGCCCAGTATATTCGCGTGATTATGCTAGAGTTAAACCGCATTGCTAATCATTTACTGTGGTTAGGTCCATTTATGGCAGATGTGGGCGCACAAACTCCTTTCTTTTATATTTTCCGCGAACGGGAGTTGATTTATGATTTATGGGAAGCTGCTACTGGACAGAGATTAATCAACAATAATTATTTCCGTATTGGTGGAGTATCAGTTGATTTACCCTACGGTTGGATCGACAAATGTGAAGATTTTTGTGACTATTTCGATCCTAAGGTTGATGAGTATGAAAAGCTAATTACCAATAATCCTATTTTTCGTCGTCGCGTTGAAGGTGTAGGAACAATTAGCCGTGAGCAAGCTATTAACTGGGGTTTATCAGGACCAATGTTAAGAGCTTCTGGGGTTAAGTGGGACTTACGCAAAGTAGATCACTATGAATGCTATGACGACTTTGACTGGGATATACATTGGGAAACTGCGGGAGATTGTTTTGCCCGCTATTTGGTTCGTATACGTGAAATGCGCGAATCGATTAAAATTATTCGTCAAGCTCTAAAAGGTATTCCAGGCGGTGCTTATGAAAACCTAGAAGCACGCAGGATGGACGAGGGACGCAAATCTAAGTGGAACGACTTTGAGTATCAGTATATAGCCAAGAAAGTTGCGCCGACGTTCAAAATACCTGAAGGAGAACACTATGTTCGCCTAGAAAGTGGCAAGGGTGAACTAGGAATCTTTATTGTCGGCAATGATAATGTTTTTCCCTGGCGTTGGAAAATTCGCGCCCCTGACTTTAATAATCTGCAAATTTTGCCAAGTATACTCAAGGGAGTTAAATTAGCAGACATTATGCCTATTCTTGGTAGTGTAGACATTATTATGGGTTCAGTCGATCGCTAGATTCAAAAAAAATAAACGTTTTTGTAAGGTGGGCAAGTCTCATCTTATTTTTTGGGAAAAATATTTCACAAATCAAAACGGTAACGACATTTTTGGCGATCGCCCTCTAGATATTGATCGTTGTCTTTTGGTAAATCAATATCCAACAAAAAAAGAGGCTTAAAGCCTCTTTTTTTACATTATAGATAGAGTATGGGCCGAGTTGGATTTGAACCAACGTAGGCATAGCCAGCGGATTTACAGTCCGCCCCCATTAACCGCTCGGGCACCGACCCTTATGCACCACAATACAATTTAGAATCATAACATAGGATTGTGATATTTTTTGCCGAAGATAAAAATATAGCTCATTTCCCTGTTTACAATTTATGGCGATCACTCTAAAGTTAGACTGCGTAAGCAGAGTTTAATGCCCAAGAAATTAGAGCAATAATGCTACCAAAAATAATAACTGCGGATACAGCAACCAAGACAGGTTTATCTGCACCATCAAATTTCATAATTCCACGATTTAAGTCAGACATAATTGTTTTGTTCCTTTATCCAGTATCTAAGAGATGTATAAAATTGAAATCACTTTTGTACCAGTAGTCTAGCGTTTATCTTTTTGCTCGTCTAGATTAGTAGCGACACAATGATTATTTTCGCTGAGGAAAATCGTTTATGACTACTAATCTAATTATTACTCAACTCCTTGATGATCTGGTCGTTTTTAAAAATGAAACAGACACTAGCATTAATTTATCGCAACACTTTGACGATCCTTTTACCACTGGACAGGTAGCTAGTTTTGAACTAGCTGATAGTTCTTTAGGAGGTGGGGTAACCAATGTCCTCTTATTCGATCAGGCTGGGGCAGGCGCGCCAAAAACCGTAGCTAACTTTAGCAACTATGTTCGAGATGGTGATTATGTAAATTCTATTATCCATCGTTCTGTACCTGGCTTTATCGTGCAAGGAGGAGGGTTTTCAGTCAAGGACTTGGCGGTAGAAGAAGTTCCTGTCGATCCGCCTGTAGTCAATGAATTTAGTGTAGATAGATCTAACCTGCGAGGTACGATCGCGATGGCAAAATTGGGTGACGATCCTAACAGTGCTACTAATCAATGGTTTTTCAACTTAGCTGATAATTCTGCTAATCTAGATAACCAAAATGGCGGATTTACCGTTTTTGGCGAGGTACTTACCGATGCTGATTTAGAATCTGTAGATGCGATCGCTGCTTTGCCGATCATTGATGCTAGTAATGCAAATTCTGCGTTTACTGATTTACCCGTAATTGCTGAAGATCCTAATAATCCTGTTGTAGAAAGTGATGCTGATTTAGTCCGTTATAGCAATATCTCTATATCTCAACAAGATGAGCTTGAGTTTGAAGTTGTGAGTAATTCTAATCCTAATTTGGTTAATGTATCGATTAACGAAGGTGAACTGACACTTGATTATGCAGATAATCAAAGCGGTACAGCAGATATTAGCATCAAGGCTACAGATTTACTTGGTGATTCGGTGGAAGACACTTTTAAGGTAAGGGTAGAGGATCGAGAATTTAATCCTAATGTTCTAGGTTCACCCGTTTATCGTCTCTTAAATCAAAATACATCAACACATTTGTATACCACCTCTCTGGACGAACGAGACTTTATTGTCAAAAACTTGCCAAACTACGTTTCTGAAGGTGCTTCCTATGTAAGCGTCGACTCTTTGACGGGTAACCCTGAACCACAACAAGTTTATCGCTTTTTAAATCAGAATACAGGCACGCACTTGTATACTATTTCAGCAACAGAAAAAAATTTTATTGCCAATAATCTAGAAACTTTTAGTTTGGAAAGTGAGTCTTTTTTTGCCTATACTGAACAACAGCCAGGAACAATCCCTGTCTATCGTTTTTTACGTCCTGAAACTGGAACGCATTTTTATACACCTTCAGCTACAGAAAGAGATTTTGTTGAAGATAACTTACCTAACTATCAATCTGAAGGAATTGCTTATTATACTTTCCCTGTGGATTTGTGAATTTTATAGTTAATAAAATAGATTTATTAGCTATGCTATTAAGCTGTTCATCATTTAAACTACATATTATTTAATTGCTTGAAAAACAGTTTAACCCTCTCCCAGTCTCGCTTTCCCCTCGTCCCTTCGTCAGCCACAATAAGCAAATTAAATGCGTGACAGCTTACTACGTCTAGTGTAATTTCAGCCGTCCGTCGCCGCATCTAATCTGACCAAGAAAAAACTGTTTAATCTTCCCTTTCTATCTAAAGTTTATCTGTAAAAACCAGAATCTAATACTGGGGGATTAACCCCCCAAACCCCCCATTGAAGGACACGAGGGGCGAATGCATTCGCCCCCTTGTGATATCCGTTGACGTGACGACCCTCCCCAAACCCCTTCCGTAAAACTTCAAACCTGGCTTTCTCTTGATCAGTTAATTTCTTAGGGTTCTAGTCTAAAATTAAATTTGCCTAAGCTGAGGTTGTAAAAAATCTTTTTCTATTACGTATTCTATGACTTTCATAAGCTAAATATTCAAAAAACTAATTTACATCAGACGCATTACTATTTTGCGATCTAGATCTTTTTTATGAGAGCTTTTTCAAAGCAGAAAGGGCGTGCAGCTTAACTTTGCGATCGCTATCTGTGGCAAGCTGTTCTAAAGTTATTTGAGCGTAACTACAGCGTAATTCTCCCAGAGATGTAGCTAAAGCCTGTTTAATCTGGGAGTCACAAGCTGCTTGATTATCTTGCCAAAAATTCACTAATACTTGAGCAGATTGTTGCTGCAACTGTTGAGCAGTGATTCTACCCAGAGTAGTTATAATTTCTTGTCGAACTAATTCACTCTTATTAGTCAATGCTTGCTCTAAATATTCTATTGCCGAGCTTATTTCACTCCAGCCCAAGGCTTTAATTAAGTCTAGCTTTAAACTAACTGGGGTAGTTTCTGTTTGCAAGACTGAGAATAAGGCAGCGTTTGCCTCTTTGGTCTTCATTCTGCCTAAAGATACTGCTGCTTGACGGCATACCTCTAAATTTAAATCAAATAGAAGAGGTTGTAAATGATTTATTAAGCCAAATTCTTGACAGAGATCTGAGCGAAACCCTAAAGCGATCGCAGCTTCTTTTCTAACGCTACTAGCGGTATCTTCTAACGCCGTAATCAAAACAGGTGGAATACGAGAATCGTGGAAGCTACTCAAGGCTTTAATGGCAATGGTGCGTAATTCTGGCTGGGGATCTTGAGTAATTTTGAGTAAAGGGTCAATGGTTTCGGCAGTGCGGATGTAATATAAAGACTGTACTGCCAACAAACGATATTTAGGCTGGGCAGAGAGATCTACTAAAGCATCAATAGCATGATTACCAATTTTAGTTAAAGTTTTCCCAGCGATCGCGATTAACTCTTCATCGGTGGTTTGCTGGAGTAATTGTACTAAAGTCAAGACTACTTTTTGATTAGGGAAATTGCCTAAAATCTGGCAAATAAACCAGCGTACCTCGGCTTCTGTGGTTTCATCTTGCACCAAAGAAGCTAGGGCAGGAATTAAATCTTCTCCGAAGCTGGGTAATAGCTTGCTGATCTCCCACTTATGTTGAAAATCGGCTTTGAGCAACATTTCTAATGCCAAATCAAATGCTGTTTGCCATTGTGCCGACTCTAAAAGCAACAGTTTAGCTTGGCTTTGAGGTAACTCTTTTAAATAATTGCTAACTCCTCGCCAATCTTGTCTTTGTGCTGCTTGTTGAGCTGAATCAAGAATTTTTCCGCTCGCCCACAGTGACTGAGATTTTGATTTATTGGCTGCTTCTGAGCTAAAATTGGTCACGCGATCGCCATCACACTTATAATTATTTTGGGGACAATTAAACGCAAAAATTGAACCTTACTTTTATTGTTATGTTATCTTTAATCGTTTTTAGTAGCATAGATCACTAACAATTAGTTGTTCATGTATTTAAAGAATCAAATTAATGCGTTTCTATCATTTTTACAGCAACTAGTTATCTAAATCAATGAGCAGTAAGCCTCAGACAATAGTAATCAAAATAGGTACTTCTAGCTTGACTCAGCCGACGGGCGAAATTGCGATCGCTACTATTGCTTCTTTAGTGGAAACTTTAAGCTACTTACGTTCTCAGGGACATCATATCGTTTTAGTTTCTTCTGGTGCAGTGGGGGTAGGCTGCGCCCGACTCAATTTAGCCGAAAGACCGCGCAAAATGGCTTTAAAGCAGGCTGTGGCTGCGGTAGGACAAGGAAGGCTAATGCGAATATATGATGATTTATTTAGTACTTTACAACAGGCGATCGCGCAAGTTCTTTTAACTCGCCGTGAATTAATGGAACGTAATACTTATGTTAATGCTTCTAATACTTTTAGAGAACTGCTAGGTTTAGGTGTAATTCCGATTGTCAATGAAAATGATACTATTGCCGTTGATGAATTAAAGTTTGGCGACAACGATACCTTGTCGGCTTTGGTTGCTAGCTTAGTTCAAGCAGATTGGTTATTTCTCTTGACTGACGTAGACAGATTGTATTCTGCCGACCCCAAAACCGTCCCCAATGCTCAACCTATTAAGTTAGTCAGCAGCAACGAGTTTGATCGGCTACAGGTAGATGCAGGTTCTAGTCGTTCTCAGTGGGGGACAGGAGGAATGGCAACCAAACTATCGGCAGCTAGAATTGCTACCAGTACGGGGGTTAGAACCGTTATTACTCAAGGAAAGCAACCCCAAAACATTCTGAAAATATTACAGGGAGAAGACTTGGGAACACAGTTTGAACCCCAACCACAAACAGACAATGCCCGCAAACGTTGGATCACCTATGGTTTAATTCCCATGGGCAAACTGTATTTAGATACTGGTGCAGTCAAGGCAGTTACCAATAAAAAAACATCTCTGTTACCTGCGGGTATTATCGCCCTGGAAGGAGATTTTTTTGCTTCTGATGCTGTGCAGCTATGCAACAAAGAAGGTATGGAATTAGGCAGAGGCTTAGTTAACTACAGCAGTAGCGAGATTGAACAAATAAGAGGACACCATTCTACTGAAATTGCTGAGATTTTGGGTTATGACGGTGCAGATACAGTGGTGCATCGAAATAATTTAGTTATCAATGATGCCCAGTAATTTATTTAACTGACGTTACGCAGCACAATGAAAAAACAATGGTTTGAATGATTAATAAAAATGGTTGTAAGGTAGAGTTACGAACATCTAATACCCACCAGAACTTTTTGTACGTTAAATGAGCTTCGTCTGCCCCAGAGCGTCAGATCGGGCATTGGATTTACCTAGTAACGAGCCTTTATATTCTATAATTAATATCCAGCCTTTTGAGCATAACTTTGTACTGTATTACTCAGCAGCATTGCCACCGTCATCGGACCTATTCCTCCAGGGACAGGAGTTATATAGCTGGCTAATTCTGCAACCTCAGCAAAAGCTACATCACCTACTAACTTTGATTTTCCTGCGGTGGTTTCTACTCTGTTAATACCCACATCAATAACTACCGCACCAGGTTTGATCATATCGCGAGTAATCATTTCTGGTCTACCTACTGCTGCAACCAAGATATCAGCTTCACGACATACTGCACCTAAGTCTGGGGTATGGGAATGAGCAATAGTAACGGTAGCGTTTGCTTCTAAAAGCATTAAAGCCACGGGCTTACCTACTAAAATGCTTCTACCTATGACTACGGCTTTTTTTCCCGCAGGATTAAGATTATATTCTTTTAAAATCCTCATAACTCCCCCAGGAGTGCAGCTACGCAAACCAGACTCAGAACGCACCAGCTTACCCAAATTAACCTGATGTAAACCATCGGCATCTTTATCTGGATCTATACAGCGCAGTAAAGCAATAGAGTCTAAATGCTTTGGTAGAGGAAGCTGTACCAAAATACCGTCTACTCGCTCATCTTGGTTTAATTGAGCAATTACCTGTTCTAATTCTGCTTGGGTAGCATTGTCAGGAAAATGCTGACCCAGCGAAACAATTCCCACTTTCTGACAAGCTTTTTCTTTGTTGCGAACATAAACAGCACTAGCAGGATTATCTCCCACCATCAATACGGCTAAACCTGGAGGACGACCAATTTTTGCCTTTAGCTGGTCAACTTTAGTTTTTAATTCTGACTGAATTTTTTTGGCTAAGGTTTTACCATCTAGCAGACGAGGTTTTGAAGCAGACATAGGCTAATTTTTTAAATTAAATAAAAATCAAAAAAGTTAAGCTGGGATTTGATTATCTGTATGGATGAACAAAAATGTTAGTTGATAATTTAAGACCTAAATTAATTACAGATAGGTTCAAGCAAATAAGCCT
The DNA here is from genome assembly GCA_038259125.1 of Chroococcales cyanobacterium. GTDB lineage: Bacteria > Cyanobacteriota > Cyanobacteriia > Cyanobacteriales > Xenococcaceae > Waterburya. The sequence goes on from JBBSPC010000003.1 coordinate 63,006, forward strand.
TGGGATTATATTGCTGTGTAGCTTAATTGCTTGTCAAGCATCATTGATTTCTATTCAAGAAATTTCGGTGAAAAAAATAGGCAAAACCGTACTTCTGACGGGAAAAGTAGTGCATTTAGCTCCTTTGATCGATCAAACTGCCTATCAAATAGAAGATGCCACTGGTAAAGTCTGGGTCGTTACGTCTCAAACGCCCCCCAAGCTAAATCAGCTAATTAGTATCAAAGGAAAAATTAATTATCAAAGTCTACCCTTTGCCAAGCAAGAATTAGGAGACTTTTATGTGGTTGAGTTAGAACAGCTAGAACCGACAAAAAGAGATCGCCAATAATACTATGCCACAACCATAAACTATAAAGTAAAATTGCCAAAGAAACTTTTGAGTAAATTATCAATAAACTTAGTTTTATGAGCGATAAGCCTAACGGACAGGGCGTTAGCCCAGATCGTCGTCTTGCGAAGCACCTAATACCAATTGCGATCGCTATAATTCATCAAGATGGAAAGTATTTGATGCAGTTACGAGATAACATCCCTAATATTATTTACCCTGGGGTATGGGGACTATTTGGAGGTCACGTAGAACCTGGAGAAAGTCCAGAAGCAGGACTAAAAAGAGAATTAATCGAAGAGATTAACTATCCCGTTGAGCAATTAACCAAGTTTAATTCCTATAATGACAACAGATACGCGCGTCATGTTTTTTCTTGTCACCTATCTGTCACAATAGATAATTTAGAACTTAATGAAGGGGATGATTTTGGTTTGTTGACTTTGGCAGAGATAAGAAATGGTTTCGGGTATTCGCCAAAAAATCAAGAACTCAGAGCTTTAGGGGATCTCCATCGCCAAATCATACTTGATTTTATTGCCGTCCAATCTTAAATTAGGCATATCTAATCTACTATTTTCAGCATCTAACAACAGCGAGATAGTTATACTGATATAAATATAAATAGGTTGCTCTGATTTTAAAATCTTAGTCATCTATCATTACTACTTTTACTATTTCTGCCAACTAACTGAGATACTCTTTTATCCAAAGTTTAGAAACTCATCCCCCAGGGTAACTTAGCAAAATTATATTCTTACTCTAGCTAGCTCATGAACTATTCTTCTAAGCGTTTTGGTTTTATTTTAAGCTCACTAAGATTGAAAAAAAACTGTTCAAGAACTTTTAAATTAGGTGTTGCTCTGACAACAGCTTCTTTGTTAATACCCCAAAATACTGCACCTGTAGCTGCCGCTTTAGAAAATAGCCCTAAAACCGTTGTGGATGAAGTATGGCAGATTATCAATAGCGAATATGTAGATCCTGACTTCAACCATGTTGACTGGAAAATTCAGCGTCAACAATTATTAAGAAACAAATATGGCGATCGCCAAGCTGCATATCAGGCTATTCGTAAGTCTCTCAAAGATCTCGGAGATCCCTACACCAGATTTTTAGATCCAGAGGAATACGCAGAACTAACTAGCCAAACTTCTGGGGAATTATCAGGTATTGGTATTCGTTTGGGAATGGACAAAAAAACTAATAAGCTAGTTGTGGTTGAACCTATCCCTAACTCACCAGCAAGTAAAGCGGGATTAAAAGCAGGAGATCAGATTAAAAGTATTGATGGCAAGTCAACCGAGTCAATGTCTTTAGAGCAAGCTTCGGCAGAAATTAAGGGTGAGGTAGGTACCCAAGTAAAATTAACCATCGCTCGTCCAGAAAAGCCAACTTTTGATGTAGCCATTGCCAGAGCGCAAATTGAACTTCCTTCGGTTAGCTACACTCTTAATCAAGAACGAAACTCAAAGGTAGGGTATATCAAGCTAGATGAATTTAGCTCCCATGCAGCAGAACAAATGCAGAAAGCGATCAAAGATTTGAGTTCTAAGCAAGCCTCTGGCTTTGTTTTAGATCTGCGGGGAAATCCAGGAGGCTTACTGTTTTCTGGTGTAGAAATTGCCCGTTTGTGGATGGAAAAAGGAGCAATTGTTTCTACCATAGATCGCAAAGGTGGTAACGATAAATTTTCAGCTAATGGTAAAGCATTAACTGATTTGCCTTTAGTAGTGCTAGTTGATGGCTACTCTGCCAGTGCCAGCGAGATTTTAGCAGGAGCTTTAAAACAAAATAATCGAGCCAAGCTTGTAGGTAGTCGCACCTATGGCAAGGGTACAGTACAGTCAGTTCATTCTCTTTCCGATGGTTCTGGTTTAGCAGTAACTATTGCTCACTACTATCCTCCTAATGGCGTAGACATCAATAAAAAAGGTATTGCTCCAGATATTACAGTGGACTTAAATCGTGAGCAGCAAACTGATTTAAGTATCAATCCCAGCTTGATTGGTACAGACGCAGATCCTCAATATTCAAGAGCGGTAGCAATTTTACAAGATGAGTTTATTAGCAAAACCAAAGACGTTGCTCCTGTTGCTAGTCCTAGGTAAGGTAACTCTAGAAAATAAAATGTTCAAACTTGTCTCTAAATAGAAATGCCGATTCCCTGATCTAGAAACTCAGTCACGGTCTGATCTGATAAATCATGAGTCGCCATTGCCTGTAATATTGACATAGGAACGGTGAGGTGATGCGCTCCTGCTTGCAAGGTAGCAGCAGCTTCTTCAGGCGACTTAAGGCTAGCTGCCAGAATTTCAGTATTGCTATGTTTGAGTACAGCAGACATTTCTCTAACTAGTGCTAAACCATCTCCTAAAAGCCTGGTGGCACGGTTTACGTAGGCGATCGCATATTTTGCTCCCGCCTGGGCAGCAACTGCTGCTTGGGCAGGACTATAAATTGCTGTCACCGAACAAGTTATTGCTGATGATAAATAAGCCGTAACCTGAAACCCTAATGGAGTAGCAGGAATTTTTAAGACCAGCTTATCGCCAATAATCGCTTGGGCTTTTTTTGCTTCTGTCACCATTGCCTCAAAATCTGTGGCACATAGCTGATAATATAGTTCTCCAGGACTGATAGCCGTCAATTGTTGAAGACAGTCTTCAGGAGCTAGATCGCTTTTATTTAATAGATTTGGATTGGTTGTAATCCCCTTTACCCAGCCCATTGCTACTGCTGCTTGAGCTTCTTCAATTAGAGCAGAATCAAGATAAATCATAATTAAGAGAGTTATTGTAAAATTAAATAATAAACTTTTATCAATAGCTATCAGCTTCTAGAAATATTTGCTCGCGCTTATGCGATCGCTTTTCCGCCAATAAAGCAAAACTTAGACTTTATATCTACAATATTTACGAAAAATTAAATTTACCTTTTTCTTCTAGTTTCCATTGATTTGCTGATAGTTTGGTTACTGTTGCAGGTTTTATTAAATGATAGCTAGAGTATTGTGGATAGTATCCAACTAGCTCGAATAAAATTTTGGCAACAGTTAAAGATGTTTCTGTAGCGTTAGTTATCTGCTGTATTTCACTTGGTATTAAGAAATAAGCACCGAAGTAATCAATAATCCAATATTTACCGTGTGAAGTATTTTCTAATTTAATTACATCTGGTTTATGAAATGTAATTTGTTCTAAAGTTTCTACGCTAATCGCAACTTTTGCTACTATGCGATTTGAGATTAGCTTAATGTCTTGAGAATAGTCTTGTCTAAATCTAGTTATTTTTGTTTTTAAATCTATTTTGTCTTGATTGTCTTTATTTTTTACATCATCGCTCTTACTTGCTTTATCTTCTTGTGAATTTGATTTTTTATTAGAACTTTTTTGATTGCGATCGCTTTGATTAATAAAGTTATTAATCTCAGACAGCCATATTTGTTTGTCTTGTTGATAAGCTTGTTGAGATATTTCTGATTGAGTTTGGAGGTGAGTTATTTTATCAGTTAGCTGCTCTATTATTGTTTGAACTTTTGTTAAGGTTGAATCAAGATTTTTAGTGCGATCGCTTTGATTAATAAAGTTAGCAAACTGAGATTGAGAAGCAGCAGTTTTTTGTAGCTGCTCATTGAAAGCTTGTTTTTCTGCCAACCATTCTTGTTTGTCTCGTTGATAAGTCTTTTGAGATAGTTCCGAGCAAATTTCCAGTTGCGTTATTTTATTAGTTAATCGATCTATTGTTGTTTGAAGTACCGTAAAACTGGATGAAATTTGTAAATTAATTTTAGATTGTTTGTCATCAACCATATTTTCAGGCTGCTTTAATTGAGGTGATATAGATTGGATCTTTTTGTCGAAAAACAGAACCCCAGGCTGAATTAGTTTCCACTGTTTATTATCGGGTAATAAAGAAAGAATTGCAGGTTCTTGTAAAATAAATTCGTTGTCTGATGAATTATAATTTCCTGTTAGCTGAAATAGATTTTCGACTGTTTTTAATTTGTGAATATTAAACTTAAGATTACTATTAGGTACAAGCCAATATTTATGCTGTTTATCTTCTAAGGTAGTAATAGCCCAATAATTTCCCTTTACTGTTGTTTCTAAAATTATGCCATCTGAATTTGAACCTCGATAACTATCTGGCGTAGAAGTGACAGGAATAACATAACCAGATAACACGGCTACTAATTCGTTATAGGTTTCAATTAGTTGAGCTTTGGTGAGATCGACAGGTACAATTTTGGGAGCGATTGAAGATTCTGTAACCTTTATAGATCTAGCTAATTTAAGCGGATAACTGCCCAAGGCTAAAGATTTAGTTAATTCTTCAAAATTCTTTTCAATTAAGCTTATTTTCTCTAACAGTAATTCTATTGATTCTTCTTGTCGGTCATCTCGTTCAACAAGAGCGTGTTGCTCTTTTAATATTTTACCTATTTTGTCAATCAGTTTATCGACAAATCCTTGAGTGACAACTGTATTTTTATCACCTGTAGCCATGAGCTTTTATTAGTTGTTTTTAAATAATTGATTAAAACATACTTAGTTGCTGATCTTAAGAAAAATCTAGCTTTCCTTTCTCTTCAAGCTGCCATGTTTCTAAATCTATTTGAGATACTTTAGCTGGCTTGACTAATTGAAAATCACTATAGTCTGAAGTAAAGTTAGTACAGTAAAATAAAGACTCAAGAGTTGACTTGTTAAAATCATCAAACTTTATTTTGGCATGAGGCACTAAATAATTATCACTATCTTCTTCAATAATGCAATATTTTTTTTGAGACGTATTTTCGAGAGTAACTGTATCACTACTACCAGAACGTCTTTGATTTAAGCTTGCTTGCGTTTCTGCAACCATAAATTTTGCTTTTTCAGATATAGAATTTCTATCTTGATTATAGGTATCAACAAACTGTGAAACTTTATCTATAATAACAATTGAATTTAGATTAGATATATTTGAATTTAAAGAGTAAGAATTAGTATTAAAATTAAAATCTGAATAGTTGCGATCACTGTTATAATAATTGACTTGCTCTTTATTAAAAAATCCAAGTATTTCTATTTTAGAATCTATAATTTTTTGATTGTTTTCCTTAGCTTGTTTAATAATTTCATTTTTAATTTTTTCAATGTCATTCAGCCTAATATTACTTTCTTTCAATTCTTTTAATCTGTTTTCAATTTGCTTTTGTTTCGCAACAACTCTATTAAGCTGCTTCTGCTGTTGACTTTTGTTTAAAAACCATAGTAAGAAAAAGGTAACTGTTATGATTAAATTTATGAAAGATAAATCTACAAAAGTCAAATCACCTTTTGTAGTTAAAAGATAGTTTAATCTTGCAAAAATATTGTTAGAGTCAGTCTGCGCTGATCCACAGCTAGCTACGCCAAAAATAATGCTAAAAAATAGAGCAAGCTTTAATAAACTATTTAGTTTGTATTTTTTTTTATTCATGAGATTATATAAATATTTAAATAAATTTAATTTTACCTTTTCTTTCTAATATCCAAGCTTCATTATCACTTTTAAAAACGGTCGCAGGCTCTATTATCTCAAAGTTTGAATATGTTTCTTGATAATTTTGGCATTCAAATATTCTCTGAAAGTTGCCATATTGATATTGATTGATTTTGCTTTTTTCTTTAGGAATTAAACAATAAACATCATGCCAATTAATAATCCAGTAATTTCCCTTAACGTCATTAATGAATTTTGACTCACTCTGAGTTCCACTTCTGCTCTTTTCTATATTTTTTTGAGGTACTGCTACTTTAGTAACTTTAAGTTCTCCATTTTTGATTAAGCGATAAAAACTTTGATAATTACTATTTGAATTTACTTCTGGTTCGGTATCTTCTTGAGTATTTATATTTTCAAAAGATTCGCGACCGCTCGTCTCATTATAAAGACTACTTTTTTGATAATTATCTGTTAAAGCGTATTTATTATTGATGTTGCGATCGCCTTCTATTGGAAAAACACTACTATTTTCGTTATATTCCATGTTGCTAAAATTTCCACTATCAAAATTAACTAAAGCATTCTCTAGAGGCGATGATGTTTGGATATGTTCGTAAATTGTTAAATCATTTGCTTCTTCAACCTCAACATCGGAATTATTATTTTTACTTTCTAGTAAAGACTTTAACTCGACAATCTGATCTTTAAGAGTAGTTGTCTCTTGGTGATTTTGTTGTTTACCTGCTTCAATTTCGTCTAGAATCTCATCTAATTTGTGACTATTTGATTCTTGAAGCTCAAGTTGCTGAATAATAAACTGTAATTTTTCTTTGTGAGTGGTTTCTGCTTCTAAACGTTCAACAAGAGTTGGGATGCAAGTAGTTAAAATTGGATGTTCTGGATTAATTTCTATAGAATTCAAATCATCATCATCTTTTATCGACAAGTTGCATCTTTGGCATTTGCTTACTTCTTCTTGATGGTTATAATTACAAACTGGACAAACTAACATGATTGCTAATGCTGCTAGATGATTAAATTCAAAAGTTAAGCCCCGCTAAATCCCCCAAGCTTGGGGAACTTTCAACAGTCAATTATTCTTGTTCCCCCAAAATTGGGGGCTAGGGGGCAAAAGAAAAGCGACGAAAAAAGCTATTATTTACCAGCCCATTCTTTAGCCAAGACTCTTAACAGAGCTTTCAAACCAAAGATAAACGGTGCATCAGGGCGAATATCTTCAGCATCACCTTTGTTAAATTCCTTGAGCAACATCGCATCTAGTTCTTTTTTAGTACTGCGATAGAGTCGTTCTTTATATTGTGCTTCTAAACCTTTTCCTCGCTGATGTTGAGGCATTGGTTTAATTTCTTCTAACTTTAATTCTTGGATACCTAAGTTAAACTCATCCAAGAAAGTAAATAATTGAGCGAGTTCGGGCATTTTAAAGTCTTTAATCGCATCTTGCCACTCTAGACGGCTATCGTATTTAATTTGTTCGCCGTTAATCTGACATACTTCGCCTGCAATCAGTGGATCTTCTTGTCTGGCGGTCAATCCTTTGAGACGAGTATCGCTAAGAACTAAGCCACAGGCTACCTCATCTTTGGGTTTCTGACTCAAACGAGTTTTTTCTTCGGTATCTTCAAAACCAGAACCCTTACTCAACATATAGCTAAATAACCCGTTGACATCAGAACTGCGATCAAATTCACCGCTATTATCTAGCCAGTTAAGTAAACGCGAACCATTACCGCCAACATAGGTAGGCGTAATTTCGTCTACGCTATATTTTCCTTCAGCGTGCAGCACTTTTAAAAGAATGCCGACGTAGTAATATAGTCCTGCCGTACCTAAAGCGATTAAGCGCACTAACCCTTGAAAATCGGGGTCTTTATCGAAGTTTTTGATCTTCTCTTTAAGCCATTGTTCGCCTTTGTGACGGAGTAAAACATCAAGTTTAGCATAAAAACGCTCCTGTTTTAAGCCTTTCCAATCTTCAGGGTTTTCTTGGAAGCTTTTACAGAGAAAATTGATATTGACTTCAAAGAATTGCGAAATTAATTGACGACCTGCTAATCTAATGGAACACTGATGGACTAATTCATTGTTTTCCCAGATTGAAATATCTGATGTACCTCCACCCATATCGATACAGGTGCTACGAACCAAATCGTAGTCTTCGCGATCGGCAAAATATTGAGCCACAGCCAAGCTTTCAGTACGAAAGTAGTTCAAATTATCTTGTTCGGGGCAAATTTGCTTAATTCCAGTTCTTTTTTGTAGGTTTTCGGTTAATTCTTGCCACGTTTTAATATATCTCTTGCGATCGCCTCTAGAAAAAGCCGAGGGATAAGACAAAGCCCACTGAATTTCTTTGATGCCTTTACTGACGGCTAAAGCAGAGATATGTAATGCTAGATGTTCTAAAAACAGACGATTAGGGACAAAATTATCCCATTTTAAATCTGTCTCCATCCAATCATTACTAGGTCTAAAGCGATCGCTATTATCGGGAATATAAATACGACCATCGAATAATGCTCTCTCTTTGCCTTCAGCACAATTAGTTTTACCTCTGGTAGTTAAGACGCTAGAAAGAGGCAGAGGTTTTTCTAAAGGAATAAAGTTTTCAGGAATAAAATATTCAAACAGTACAGGAGTACGAGTTTCTATATCTGCTTCTGTTACTTTGTGGTGGAGGGTTTCTAAAGATAGAGGTTCGACTGTACCTTTACGGTTGACATAGATATTGGTGAAAGAAGTCCCAAAGTCTACCCCTACGCGCCACTCACCAATTAAATCGATTCTGGGTGGGGTTTTGAGTAAGATTAAGCCAAAAGGTTGCCGATTTTGACTTTGACAGGAAATATGGGAAGGATATTTATCTAGTCTGGTTAGTTGATAATTACCTCGTCCCTGTTGAAAGACATGAGGTTCTTTTGCTTGGGGGAAACTGACGTGAAAGGTATCTTCTCCCAGACCTGCATCGTAATAGAAACCATAGTATTCTTGCCAACCTTCGGCTTGGAAATGGGGCCAAACTTCCAAGATAGGCATACCTTCAGCTAAAGCATTTTCTTCTTTCAGTGGATAATCTTGATAGATGCGATAATTTTGAGGTCGATCGTTATTTCCCGAAAGAGGCAAGTCTAATTCAATTCTGATAAATGAACCATCGCTACTGTTGAGGGGAGTTATCTTGAGGCGACGGATCAGATCTTCAGGGGTGAAATATTCCAGCAGAATTGGATCTAGAGGAAGTAAGGGGGTGATTCTTCTTTTGTTGAAAATTAAAGGTTGAGTTTCTGGGGGTAAATAACCACCAGGTAAGGCATCTTCGATATCAATAAAGGTTAATTCTGATAAAAATAAATCCTTAGATTCAATCCAGCGTACATTCTGCCAAATTATTCTACCCGTTTTTAAATCTTCTAACGTTAAAGATGCCAAGGTTTGGTCTTGATGTATCCAAATATTTTGGGGCGATTTTCCCCAAGCTTCGGCTATCTGCGGGTCGAGGATTAGTAAGTCTTCTACTGTGGTTAAACCTTGACTACCAATTAACCGCACATTAGATGGTTGCGCTTCGGCTTTAGCAGGATAGTTAATGCCATTGAGGACACCACGATTGAGAGATACGCCAAAAAACTGCGGGTTATCGCTTAAACTTATAGCTTGTTCGGGATAAGAACCCAAATTATTGCGAAATTCGTTAATTAAACCGCTAATTTCATCGATCGCTCTTGGTTGACCTTGATAATTATGGAGATGATTACCCAAATTTTCTAACCACCGCCATAATAAAGCCTTTTCATTTTCGTTAAGATGATTACCAGTCAGGGGAGATCCTAAACATTTTGTTTCCTCATTCCACCAAGGTAAACCTGACCAGTTTCCTTCCTCAGAATTCGCAACGATAGTACTAGGTGAAGTCATGCCCACAGGTTGATTATTCCACAAGAAAACATAAACTTCCTGCCAGGGATTGTTACCGTCAAGGCTATAAAGCACATTAACAGGATTCGGTAACAGTTGGTATAAAGCTCGACTAAAAGGCTGATTTTGGCGCAATTTGCTCAAATCCACTAATTGAGCGGTTAAGGGAAATCGTCTTACTTCAGCTAAAGCTACGGCAGCTAACATTCCCTGCCATTGAGCGATCATTTCCCGACGGATGGGATAGTTTTTATTATGCAACGCCATCTCTATAGATAGAGGACGCGCCCACATAGTCGGGACAGAACTAACGCTTTTAGTTTCTCCCGAAGCTTTATAATCAAGGCTGGTTGCTACATTTTGAAACGCCGATCTTGATTCTAAGTTCGTCCAAATTCCTTCTCTTTCAGGAGGTCTAACATCTGTACCTGTTCTTAATTTCGGTAATATTAAATTAGCCATAGTTTTTAAGTTAAAAGTTAGTTAGGGGCGATTCGTGAGGCAGTGCGTTGGGAAGGCGCGTTTTGGGTCAGAAGATTCTGTCCCAAAAGCCGCCATCGGTTTCACCGACTTGAAGCAACTGCCGAACCCGAAGGGCGAATCGCCCGTACAAAAGTCAGTCGTAGGGGCGAACGGCTGTTCGCCAGTACAAAATATAATTTCAAATCAGCAACGTCTAAAGCTGACAGGCTTGATATACAGCTTGAGCTAATCCCACTGTGCCGTTGTTATTACCTTGAATATTTTTGGGATGAAGATTATTTTTAATTCTGGTTGGTTCATCGTTGCGTTGTCTGGTTTTGGCATCGCGGTTATCTCCCAGGATCAATTCTTGTAATTTTGTTCCCTGGAGGTTATCAGTTTGGGCAAAAATGCTGTGTTTAAATAATTCAATTCTGTCGCTTTCGCATTGATGAATTTCTTGTAACCAACGTAAATAGTCTTTGCACCAGTTGTTAATTGTTGCGATCGCATTTTGCTGTTGGCTGCTGTCAAACTGAAGCGGTTTTTTAGGATCGGTATCATAGAATCTCCTCATCCAAGGAGCGAACCTAATGTAGCTTTTAAATCCTTCTTGTTTGGCATTGGTTAATTCTGGAGCAATTTCTGCCAGCCAAGTATAGGCAAATCTAGTCGTACTGCCTAAAATCTTTTGCACGTTGTCGCCATCAGGAATATCATCCCAATTGATATATTGCGATCGTGAACGAGACAACAAGACAATTGTTTCTTCTTGGGGATGAGTTTCCGTTAAGAAATGTCTGGCAGCCAAACCAGCGTATAATTCAATAAAATGAGGCTGATTGCACTGGGTATTTTTACCAATGCTGAAATTGACCCTGGCTAAATTCTCGTTGCCTAATAAATAGACGGTATCAAAAATACCTTGGGCTTGGGTGACATAGTAGCGTAGTGCTGCTTCCGTATTGAGTAAAAACTTATCCGACTGAGCATAAATGCCGTTTTCACTTTCTCCCGTAGGCGCAGTAAAGCCAAAATAAGGCAAAATAAAGACAGAACCAATCTTAACTCTTTCTCTGATATTAATCTCGTTTAATTTATTGGCAATCAAGCGAGCAATAGTAGGCAACCCTGATGCGCCAGTACCACCAAAGATCGAACCGCATAACAATACTTTGGGTTGTTTACCTTCGTTGACATCGGCTCTTATCTGTTCGATAAAAGTTCCCCAGGGTTCTTCATCTAAGCGGTTAAGGTCTACTTGACTCATCACCGCAGCACCAATAGCAGGTCTACCACGAAAACCTACATCTAAATTTTCTTGTTTTTCCTTATCCGTATAGAGAACATCAAATAAATTAGCTAAGGCTGGCTCACTTTGCTTAATGTTGTTGTAGTTAAAAAAGGCACTTAATTCTTTATTTAAGCTATTTCTAGCAAATGGCGACCACAAATCGAAAGATTTAATTGATGTCTGCATCCAAGGACAGTGTTGTCTATCAATCGCAGTCAATATTCGCTGACATTCGGTCTGAATGTTTAAACTATTCCTCGCTCTTTCAACATTACCATTACTTTCATCTGCATCGACAAATAAGACTTTAATTGGCTCTTGAGGAAATAAACCTACTGATGCTAAATGCACCACTGATTCTATACATTTTGCCCCACTGCCACCAATACCAACTAGATATATAGTCATTAATTTAATCTCCAAAAACTCTGCGTATTGTTCCTGAACCTGGAGGCAGATACATAAACAAATTAGGTGAACTTAAAGCAGTTCCTAGCCAGAAAATCCAAATCACATCAAATAGTAAGAAAAATATTGAGGAAAGTAGGGCATCATCGCTAACCTTATTTAGATAAATAGCAATAAAAATACTTAAAACATTAACAAATAAAAGTGCGTACCAAACACCCTGCCATGTTTTTAATTCACTGCCGTTTGCTTTCGAGCGAATAGCAGAAATAGACCAAAATATTACAGAAATTAAAGATATGACAAAAACAATACTAGCTTGATTCATATAATAGCTACCAATCCATTCTTTAAGATCGGGAATGTCAGTAATTCTAACTATTCTCAAATCGTAAATTTTTGGTTGTCCGAGAAAAATTATTAACGCACCAATAATCAAACAGATTATTAGTCTAGTTATTTCTCCTGATTTCATATATTTAGCTTCTTGTCATAATAAATATTAGTTAATTACAATCTAACTCATAAATTTTTGATTTAAAATATCATATTTATGGGTATTTACCCTGAAATTTAGCCAAATCAAAAAAGTTTATTTTTGACTACAAGTATGTTTTTATTTAACAGAAATATTATTTATTTGGCTATTATAGCTATGTTATCTGGCTGCGTTGCGGTTGCTAAAGGAGAGCCAGAAGGAACAGCAGCAAATGGAGATCATGCTAATTTACACTGTGAATTAGAGCAAAATAAGCAACAGGCTGACCTAACAAATCCTTTAGCTGTTGATTTTCACATTGATGGTTCTGGCTCAATGTTGGGCTATATAAATAAAGAAAATAGTTCTTATATCCAGGCATTAAAGTTGTTAGATAGTACTCTAAGTTTAAGCAGTAGACATTCTCAACCTAGAGTAAAATATTATCGTTCTGGAGATTATCAACATCAGGCAAAAGAACTAACTCGTTCCGAATTCCGCAAAGCTAGCAAAGCAGAATTTTATGATGGTAAAACCTCAATGTTTCCTGCCGTTTCCAGCGATCTAAGTTCTCTAATTACTAAACCAAAAAATAGCGATCGCCTCACTGTCATCGTTACAGACTTAGAGCAAAATGATGGTGATGTTAATTTAATTGCCAACAAAATTAAAGAGAATTATTTTAATAACCAAGATAATAACTATGCTGTAGGCATTTGGGCAATAAAAAGCGAATTTGATGGCACTGTTTATTCTGCAAGTGATGCCAATAAAAAGTTTAATTACAATACCGAAGGAAAAACTAGCAAACAGTATCGACCTTTTTACATATTATTTCTCGGTGACTACCAAGACATTGCCAATTACTTTGATAAGTTAGAAAAAGAACAAGGAAATTTAGGCGATCGCAGTAAACTTTTGATTTTTTCACCACACAATTTAGTTACTGACGTATCTTATCTCAATTCACCCCTCAGCATATCATCAGATTTAGCAGCACCAAACTTATTACATAATGGAAATGTGTCTGTAGAGAAGAACAATCAACCAATAGAATTGTTAGAAATTAAGAATAAAAATGCTGATGCTTTAGAAATAGAATATCAACTGACTCTAAACCAAATCAATCATACTTTATCAGCCGATCCTAATGATTTAAAAATTGCCATAGACGCGAGTGCATTCGATAAATTTAATAAACAACAATTTAAACAAGATCCTGCTGCTGCTAAAGCTTTGAATTTTAAAGATTGGCAAATCAATGATAATCAACTTGAATTTGTTACAACTATAAACCCTAAGAATTTTACTGAATCTAACGTTTACTATTTTAAAGTTGACGTGACTGCTAAAGATTTACAAAAACCTGATTGGTGGAGTGAATGGAATCTCAATAGTGGTAGTGATGGCTCGAAAACAAGTAATTTATATGGCTTTATGAATAGCCTAAAAAATATTACTCTTAATTCCATGAATGAATCAACTTCAACTATTGGACGTTTATGTTATGCCATCCAAAAAGACTGATAGTTTTATGATTTTTGTAAAGCAATTAGGCTTGCGCCTAGCATACGGATCGCCAAACCTAAAAATTAAAATTTAAATATAAAACCCAACAAACTTTTTTCACTGCAATTTTAAACTGATAATCGTCAATATTCTGCGGTTTCTTCAGCTAAATATTGCTCAATCCATCAGCCAACTGGCGATCGCTCTATGGCAAGAAATCAGGTGTCCAGCTATTTGTCGTGATGTAATCAATAATCTCTAATATGCAACTTTAGTTAGAAGCTATCTATAAGAAATCTAGATAGGTTGTAACTAATGAGACGTTTAATGTTGTGTTTACGCAAAAATTGCACTTCAAGAAAATCATCTCACAACAGAAATTAGCCAAGAACCAAATTTATGAATATTGTCAGAAAACTACGGATTAAAAAAATTGCTAGTGCTTTCGTTCTAGTAACTTTTTTGTTTTTTACCACAGCTTGTAATAGTGGCGACAAACAAGGTGCGCGTCCAAACAACCCCCCTGTTCAAGCTGGCGGACAAAACAATCCTCATAAAGCAGGTGGAGATGGTATGAGCCAATATAAATCTCCTGTTAATGATTCTAAATTAAATAAAGCTCAGGGTCAAGCAAACTTACCAGCAGAATCGCTTTTGGCAACAGCAAATAAGAGCGAAACTAGCTATCCCACCAATGATAGTCAAGTAGAGGGGTTGCTCTATTCAGACTTAGATGAAGCCAAGTCTTTGAATAGTGTCAATGACTTCGTTAGTCCTCAAACACAAAGGGCATTAAAAGATCCTAGTCAAATTCCAGCGGTTAAACAGCCAGCTATCGATCGCACCGATCCTGACAACAAGCTTTTAGAAAAAACCAAACAAATGTTTGATGACGCTGGCAACTTTTCAGCTAATTAATCATAACAGTCAGGACAGTAATAGCAATAGTTAAAGCAGTTTATTTTCGTGCTTCACAGCCGTTCAGATAATTGCAGCATTATATGCGCAAGTGCGCGCCTTTGTGCGACCCGTTGAGGTTTTTATACACAAGAAAAAATACTAGATGCGCACAAGTCCTTTCTGCCGACGCAGAGTCTGCTATTAGAGTAGCCTCATTACTCTAGTGGTTGTAATTAAATTTATCGAAATTCAAGGAGAAAAATAACTATGTCACAAGAATTAGAAGGAATAAACATCGCTATTTTAGTCGCTGATGGTTTTGAACAAGTAGAAATGACTCAGCCCCGTCAAGCCTTTAATGATGAAGGTGCAAGCACCTATATTATTTCTCCTATGGGGGAACAGGTGCGCGGTTGGAATCACTTTGATAAAGCAGATGAATTTGCAGTCGATTTGCCTTTAGACAAAGCTAATCCTGAAAATTATGATGCACTCTTGCTTCCAGGCGGTGTGGCAAATCCAGATCAGTTAAGGACAAATGAAACAGCCGTCAAGTTTATCAAAGCTTTTTTTGAGGCAGACAAACCAGTTGCAGCTATCTGTCATGGTCCTTGGACGTTAATTGAAGCAGATGTGGTTAAAGGACGCAAGATTACATCTTGGTCTTCACTTAAAACCGATCTCAAAAACGCAGGTGCAAGCTGGGTAGACGAAGAAGTGGTAGTAGACGGTAATTTAGTTACCAGCCGCAACCCCGATGATATACCAGCATTTACCAATGCTGCGATCGCTTTATTTTCTAGCCAAAAAGCCAAGCTTCAATCAGCTTAAAGACAAATTTCAACTATTTTCCCAACAACAAGTAAGAAGTATTTTATGAGTTCTCAAACAACAGCCGAACAAAAAGTTTATCATCTTCATTCTCTAGATATGGACGAACAGCTAGCAGTTCTTTGGTATGTCTACCGAGATTTTGTTAAAGAGAATATAACTCCCGAAGCAGAACGTCCCGATGAAAATCTAGAAAAGTCGTCAGGTTTGATCGAGCAAGTCAAGCAAATGTCTCCTGAAGACCAACTACAAGTGCAGCGCGATCTTATCGTTGGTAAAGACAGGGCAGAATTTCAAACATACAAAAAGTATTCTTCCAATCAAAAACTCTTTTTCTGGTATCGTCTGGCATCAGAAATGGAACGAGGTAATGCAGTGCAAGTACCCGATGACTATCAGTTATCCCCCGATGCACAGCAACTATTAGATTCTGTTAAAGAATTAGGTTTTACTAATCAGCTAGTCTTTATCAAGGATGCAGTTGGTCTTGGTGCAGCACAAAGTACTGAAGAAAAAGTCTAAATTCTTCCATTTTAAAAAGAGAGTTTAGACACTATTTGGGAAGATTATTGGGGAAAGTAAGAGAAAAAATGTATCTCAAATGGCTAGAGACGTAGTAGAGATTACATATCACAAATTCTATTTGCGTCATTGTCTTGATGCAGGGCGGTCTTGGGAGAAACTCCCACCGCGAGAAGTAAGGCTTAAGCCTTACTTCTCGCAAAGACCGCCCTGCATCGCTTCTTGACTGAAGCAACTTGGTCAGCAGACAAAATAAATGAGCGTCGTTTAGAAGTGATGAATAAATGCAGCTAAACTAGAATAATTCGGGAATTCAGTCTAATTGTTGATGATTCTGGGCAAAAGATGAAAGACTATATCGTCTTGACCCGAACTAACGTTAGTTACACTTTTGTCTCGCTAAAGATTAGATATCCAGCCCCTGCAAGCAACATAGCAGCCAAAAAATAGTTGCGAGTCACTGGAACTTTCATGTAACTGACGCTAAATCCAGCAAACACCACCATAGTGATAATTTCTTGTAAGACTTTTAGCTGTGGCAGACTGAAGTATTGATTACCCAAACGATTAGCAGGAACTTGAAAACAATATTCTAAAAAACAATAGTTCGGACAGTTTTGAAAAACTAGAAAAAAGCCATCCATTTTATTTAAGGTAAAAGTGTTGAAAGATTACCGTGAAATGGATAGCGTTAAAACAATTATACAAAGCCTAATGTCTTCAGTGGGCGATTTGACA